>DATLWN010000213.1:0-2359 GCA_035576305.1 Mariprofundaceae bacterium | reverse complement strand
TTCACGCCATGTCTGCCGTCCGCCCTCTGCATCGGTAACCGCCGTGCCGCCCTTCTCTCCGGAATTGCTCGTCTACGGCCTCGCCGTCGGCGCCGTTGCCGGCTTCGCCGGCGGCGTGCTGGCGGGGCTCGCCGGCGTCGGCGGCGGCTTTCTGTACGTGCCGATCTTCCTGCTGACCATGCCCACCGCGGATACCGGCGTCATGGCGCCGCATATCATGGCCAGCATGGTCGGCGTGTTCCTGACCGGGGCGGTCAGCTCACGCGTGCACTGGAAGCTGGGGCATGTGGACACGGCGCTGCTGCGCCGGTTCCTGCCGTGGCTGATCGCCGGGGCCTGTCTCGGCCTGTGGAGCACCCTGAAGTTGCCGGCGGTCTGGGTGCTGCTGGCCCTGGGCAGCCTCGATCTTTGGATGGCCTGGGATCTGGGCCGCCAGCGGCGGCAGGACAAGAGGCCGGTGCCGCTGCTGCCATGGATGCTGCCGATCGGATTCGTCTCGGGGGCCCTGGGTATCGGCAGCGGCGTGATGATGGTGCCGCTGCTGCGCCGCCACGTGGCGCTGCGCCAGGCGGTCGGCACGGCCGCCTTCTGCGGTTTCGCGATGGCCGGCACGGCGTCGCTGATGAACCTGGGCCTGGAGCGGGACTGGCTCGCCCTGCTGGCACCGAGCTTCTGGTTTTTGATCGGCTCCTGGCTGGGGATCGCCGCGATCATCCCGCACAGCATCCGCTGGGGGGCGTCCTTCCATCATCGCTGGCCCGAGTCCTCGGTGACCCTGGCCCTGCGCGTATTGTTCGGAACGATCGGCATCAGCCTGCTGCTGCAAGCCGTCTGGCGGAGCCTCTAGAGCAGCGGGCTGCCCGGCCGTTGCCACGGCACCTTGTTCTCGGATTCGATGGCCACGCGCATCACCACACCCAGTGCCGCCAGCATCGTCACCAGCGCCGAACCGCCGTAGCTGATGAACGGCAGCGGCACGCCGACCACGGGCAACAGCCCCGACACCATGCCGATATTGACGCCGATGTAGATGATGAAGATCGAGGCGATGCCGAGGCAGACCAGCGAGCCGAAACGGGTGTGGGCCCGGGCGGCGATGGCCAGGATGCGCGAGATCAGGATGCCGTACAGCACCAACAGCACCATGGCCACGATGAGCCCCCCCTCCTCCGCCAGCACGCCGAAGATGAAGTCGGTGTGCTGCTCGGGCAGGAAGTGCAGCCGGGCCTGGGTGCCCTGCAGGTAGCCCTTGCCGAAGATGCCGCCGGAGCCGATGGCGATGGTCGACTGGATCACATGGTAGCCGGCGCCGAGCGGGTCGGACTGGGGGTTCAGGAAGCTCAGGATGCGCGTGCGCTGGTATTCGTGCATGTTGTGCCACAACAGCGGTGCGCTGAGCAGCGCGGCGACGGTGGCGTACGCGAACCAGCGCCAGGGCAGCCCGCTGGCGATCAGCATGGCCGTGGTCGCGAACAGCAGCACCAGCGTGGTGCCGAGATCCGGCTGGATGAAGATCAGGGCGGCGGGGACGACCGCGAAGGCCAGGGCGATGGACAGATGCTTCAGCCGGTTGGCCTCGCGCGAGGCGAACCAGTGGGCCATCAGCAGCATCAGGGCCCACTTCATCATCTCGGAGGGCTGCAGGTGGAACAGGCCCAGGTTCAGCCAGCGGCGGGCGCCCAGCTGCACCTCGCCGACCAGCGGTACCAGGGCCAGAAAGATCAGGGCGATGATGTACATCGGCCAGGCGGCGAGGGCGGAAACCCTCAGCGGGATCACGCACATCAGCGCAAAGATGCCGATCCCGAACAGCCAGTGCAGGTTCTGGCGCTGCCACAGCGAGGCGCCGCCCTGATGGACGGCGGCATACAGCGTGGCCGAGCCCAGCACGGCCAGGCACAGCAGGCAGATCAGCAGCGGCAGGTCCAGCGCGCGCCAGCGGATGTTCATGCGTGGGGCTCCGCGGGTGTTTTCGCCTGCAGGGGGGGCGCCGGTTTCTGCTCCTGCTCCTTGGCGGCAAGGGTCCGGATCACCGCCGCAGCGACGGGTGCGGCGGCGCTGCCGCCATGGCCGCCATGCTCGACGAACACGGCGATGGCGACCTGTGGATCCTCATACGGGGCGAAACCGATGAACCAGGCATGATCCCGGTGGTGGTCGTAGACCGGCTCATCGCGGCCCTGGCTGTCCTGGGCCATCGAGATGACCTGGGCCGTACCGGTTTTGCCGGCCACATGCCAGGGCAGGTTGTACAGCTCATAATGGGCCGTACCGTGTGGATCGGCGACGACATCGCGCATGGCCTGCCGCACGATGGCCAGGTTGGCCGGATCGACATCGACCCGTGACTGGACCACCG
>DATLWN010000212.1:0-5128 GCA_035576305.1 Mariprofundaceae bacterium | reverse complement strand
CAGGCTGCGCGGCGAGGATGCCGGGGCCGCCGCCTCGCAGGTGGCCGCATCCCAACGGGTGCGGGAATGCCTGCTGGCCGTGCAAAGACAGGCGGCCGCGCGCGGCTGCATCATGGACGGGCGGGATGTCGGCACCGTGGTGCTGCCGGACGCCCAGGCCAAGTTCTACCTGACCGCTTCCCTGCGCGAGCGCGGACGCAGGCGCTGGGCGCAGTTGCAGGGGGGCAAGCTCGAGGTTAGCTTCGATCAGATTATCGAGGACTTGAAGCATCGCGATCACCGGGACATGCAGCGAACCCACTCACCATTGAAGCCGGCTGAGGATGCCGTCAGCATCGATTCCACCACGATGCGCGCGGACGAGGTCGTGGACCGGATGCTGGCGGTGCTGGAGCGGCGGGGGCTGATCGGGCCGGGAGAGCAGTGATTCAGCATGAAGCGGGATCGGTATAAATTCACTAGAGACGGAACATCATGAACGCACACAACGAGCATAACGAAGCGACGGAAAACGGGGGCGGGGAGGACTCCTTCAAGCAACTGTTCGAACAATCCCTGCGCGAGCAGCCCGTGATCCGCCGTGGCGAAACGGTCAAGGGCATGGTCGTGCATTGCGGCCAGGAGGTTGTGGTCATCGATATCGGTGCCAAGGCCGAGGGGACGATCCCGCTGTCCGAATTCGCGACCATCTGTGCGCCGGTTCCGGCCATCGGCGACGAGATCGAGGCGCAGGTGCGCTCCGTCGGTGCCACGGGCGTGGAGTTGTCGGTGCTGGATGCGCACCGCCGTTCCGTGTGGTCCGTGGTCGAGGCGGCCATGGCGTCGGGAGAGCCGGTCGATGGGCAGGTTCTCTCCGAGGTCAAGGGCGGTTTCAAGGTCGATCTGGGTGGCATCGAGGCGTTCATGCCGCGCTCGGAGGCGGATACCTCGCCCCGTATCCAGGCTGCGGAGCTGATCGGTCAGGACTGCAAGGTGCGCGTGATCGAGGCGCGCCGCCGTCCGGAGAACATCGTGGTCTCGCGCAAGCAGGTGCTGCAGGTCGAACAGGAGAAGCAGCAGGCGGCCTTCTTCGCCAAGGCCAAGGTCGGTGACAAGGTCAACGGCAAGGTCAAGCGGCTGGCCGATTTCGGCGCCTTCGTCGATATCGGCGGCGTGGACGCCCTGCTGCACATCTCGGATATCACCTGGCGGCGCATCCGGCACCCGAAGGAGGTGCTGTCCGTCGGCCAGGGCGTGACGGCGGAGATCACCAAGCTGGCGCCGGAGTCCGGCAAGGTGTCGATCTCGATGCGGGCGCTGCAGCCGGATCCGTGGCAGCAGGTCGGGGATACCTACGAGCCGGGCATGCGCCTGACCGGCACGGTGCGCCAGCTGCTCGATTTCGGGGCCGTGGTCGAACTGGAGCCGGGCGTGGAGGGCCTGATCCATCGCTCGGAGATGAGCTGGACGAAGCGGGACGTGAAACCGACCGAGGTGCTGGCCGAGGGCGATGTCGTGGACGTGTCGGTGCTGGAGGTGGACCCCCAGGCCCGGCGCATCCGCCTGAGCCTGAAGGAGGTCAGCGAGAATCCGTGGCAGGCATGGCTGGCCACGCATCCGGTGGGCAGCCGGGTTGCCGGCAAGGTCAAGACCATCACCGATTTCGGATTCTTCGTCGGCCTGGACGACAACCTGGACGGCCTGGTGCACGTGGGCAATATCGCCTGGGACAAGGACGGTGCCGAGGCGCTGCAGGGCTATCGCAAGGGCCAGGAGGTCGAATGCGTCGTTCTGGGCGTGGACGTGGAACGCCAGCGCATCTCGCTCGGCGTCAAGCAGCTGTCCGCCGATCCCATGGAGCTGTTCCTGGAAGGGGCCAAGCGCGGCAGCGTGGTGACGGGCAAGGTGGTCGATGTGCAGAGCGGCTATGCGACGATCGAACTGGCCGAGGGCGTGCATGCCCGCCTCGGCATGCGCGAGGTGCCGCGTGACAGCGATGAGGTGAAGCTCGGCAACGAGATCCAGGCCAAGGTGGTGGATATCAATCCGCGGCGGCGGCAGATTGAGCTGTCGATTCGCCAGATGCTCCGGGATGAGGAGCGGGATGCGGTGCGCAACTATGCGGCCAGCACGGGCGAGGAGAAGGCCCCGTCGGCACTGGCGCTGGAGCTGCATAAGCTGTTCGGCGACCAGAAGCCGCAGAAGGTGCAGAAGGCGCAGAAGCCCAAGAAGTGATGAACCGGGCGCCGGTCAGCAACGGGGACAGGAGGAGCGTATGACCAAGTCGGAACTGGTGGACATGATCGCCAGCGCACACGGCCAGATTACCCGGCGGGAGGCCGAGATCGTCGTCAATACGATCTTCACCGCCATCAGCGATGCCCTGGGCCAGGGGGAGCGGGTCGAACTGCGCGGGTTCGGCAGCTTCTCCACCAAGATGCGCAACCCCAGGGTCGGACGCAATCCGAAAACGGGCGATGCCGTGGAGGTTCCCGCCAAGGTGGTGCCGCATTTCAAGCCCGGCAAGGAGCTGCGGGAGAAGGTGAATCCCGACGACTGACCCGGCAAGGGGGAACCCATGAACTGGATCAATGTGCTGGTGGTGCTGGTCCTGACGACCTTCGCCACCATGTTCGCCCTGTCCAATGTGGAAAAGGTGCCGCTCGGGTTCCCGGGCATGACGGTATCGATGGTTCCCCTGTTCCTGCCGATCTTCATTGCCTTCCTGGCCGGCTTCATGGGCGGCATGCTTGCCCTGAGCTTCTCCCGGCGTAAGCACAAGGAGGAGATCGCTGCGCTTCGGCGCGAGAATCGCCTGTTGCAGAGCGAAGTCGACAACCTGCGCAATATCCCGCTGCAAGACGACGTATGAATACCCTGCTGCTGGCGTTGGCGGCGGCCTCGATCGTCGTGCTGATGGTGGCGTTGCTGTTGCGTCAGCAGGTCCGCCAGGACAACGTGGAACAACAGGAGGACGAACGCGTCCTGCCGCTGCTGCGCGGCATCAATTTCCTGCTGGCCGATGAACCGGACCGCGCCCTGCAGCAGATGGTGCAGGTGGCGCGGCTGCGTTCCGAGGCGGCGGACGTGTACCTGGCGCTGGGCGAGATGTTCCGGGCCAAGGGCGAGATCGGCCGTGCGGTGCGCATCCATCAGAACCTCCTGGCCCGGCCCGATCTGCCGGCCGCCCTGCGCCTGCAGGCCAGGCTTGCACTGGCCAAGGATTTCCAGACCGGGGGCCTGATCGACCGTGCCCTGCGCGAATACGGCAAGGCGTTGAGCGTCAAGCCCGACGAACTGGTCGCCCTGGAGGCCAGCCTGCGTCTGCGCGAGCAGAGCAGCGAATGGGAAAAGGCGGAGGAGCTCTTGTCGCGCATCGAGCATGTGCACGGGGAGTCCTCGCATCTGCATCGCGCCTACCTGGTGGCCGAGATGGCGCGCATGGAAAAGAACCGCCACCACTGGGCGAAGGCGGTCGAATATGCCCAGAAGGCGCTTGATCTCGACGGGCATTGCGCCCTGGCCTATCTGGTGATGATGGATGTGCGCCTGAGCCAGCATAACGAGGCGCAGGCGGCCGAGGCGGCCGAGGCGCTGTGGCTGCATGCGCCCGAGCATTTCCCGCTGGCGATCCCTTCCATGACCGCCCATCAGGATTTCCATGACGCCCATGGGCAAGCGCTGCTGTCCCGCGCCTGGCAGTCCGGTCACGACGAGCAACTGGCCCTGGCCTGGATCGAGGCGGTGTCGGAGCGGCAGGGCACGGCCGCCGCGCGAAAGATCGCCGTGGAAACCGGGTACCAGCCGAAGGGCCTCAGGGCCAGCCTGAGACTGGAGGCGGCCGTGGGCAGCGGTGATGCGCCGCTGCAGATGCATGTACGGGATTGGCGCAAGAAGCTGAAGATATTCTGCTGCGTGCACTGCGGCCTGGAGGTCGTGGAGATGCGCTGGCAGTGTCCGCAGTGCCATACCTGGGGCAGCATGCAGGTGAAAAGGGAAGGGGAACTCTGATGCGGGACAGGCTGATGGTGGCGCTGGACATGCCGGACCGGGCACGGGCCCTGGCCATGCGGGATGCCGTCGGCGATGCCGCCGGGTGGATGAAGGTGGGCATGCGCCTGTTCGTGGCCGAGGGGCCCGATCTGGTGCGCGAGCTGCTCGGCCGGCACCGGGTGTTCCTGGACCTGAAGTTCCACGATATCCCGAATACGGTGGCCCAGGCGGTGGAAAGCGCCGGCCAGCTGGGCGTGCAGATGGTCAATGTGCATACCAGTGGCGGCCTGGCGATGATGGAGGCCGCGGCCGGGGCTGCGGCGGCGTTCCCCGGCATGCTGCTGATCGGGGTGACGGTGCTGACCAGCGATACGCGTTCTGCCGAGGAGGCCCTGCGCCTGGCCCAGGAGCGCGCCGTGCTGGCCAAAAGGGCGGGGTTGCACGGTGTCGTGTGCAGCGCGCACGAGGTGCGGACCATCAAGGCGGAATGCGGCGAGGATTTTCTGACGGTGACCCCGGGCATCCGCTGGGGCGGCCAGGATCGGCAGGATCAGCAACGCATCGCCGATCCGGCCATGGCCGTGCGGGAAGGCGCCGACTACCTGGTCGTCGGACGCCCCATCCTGCAGGCGGCCTCGCCGAGGCGGGCCGCCGAAGAGGCCGTCGCCATGATGATGTCGAGTGATGGCTGAGGACCACTATGAGCAGGGTCTGGCCGCCTATGCCTGCCGTTCATCGCTGTCGCGCGGGCGGGTCCACGACGAGCCGGAATCGCCCCGGCGCAATGCCTTCCAGCGGGACCGGGACCGCATCATCCATTCCACGGCGTTCCGCCGCCTGGAGTACAAGACCCAGGTGTTCGTCAACCATGAGGGGGATCATTACCGCACGCGCCTGACGCATTCGATCGAGGTGGCCCAGATCGCCCGCTCCATCTGCCGGGCCATGCGCCTGCACGAGGATCTGGCCGAGGCGGTGGCCCTGGCGCACGATCTCGGGCATACGCCGTTCGGGCATTCCGGCCAGGATGCCCTGCATGCCGTGATGAAGCCGTACGGCGGCTTCGAGCACAACCGCCAGTCGTTGCGCATCGTCGAGCAGCTGGAGCAGCGCTATGCGCAGTTCCCAGGGCTGAACCTGAGCTATGAAACGCGCG
>DATLWN010000211.1:0-1933 GCA_035576305.1 Mariprofundaceae bacterium | reverse complement strand
ATGCAGAAGGAGTTGGCCGCCAAGCCGCTGTTCCCACCGGCGCCGGCACCCAAGCCTGAGCCCACGGTCACCCCGGCACCCAAACCCCAACAGGCCGCCCCGGCCCCGACCACCAAACCGCAGGCCACCGCGACGGCGATGCCCCTGCCCGCCGGCTATTACGTTCAGGTCGGCTCCTTCAAGGACAAACAACGTGCGATCGCCCTGGCTGGCAAGGTTGAGGACCAGCACTGGCAATCCCGCATCGCCGCCCGTCCGGGAGGCCTGCACGCGGTCTGGGTCGGCCCTTATCCGACCCGGGATGCAGCGGAACAGGCCAAGCCGGGTCTGAAAAAGGACACCGGCCTTTCCGGTTTCGTCGTCCAGTCCCCGTGACCGGCGAAGGGGGCGGCAAAACCCGAAAACCCATGGCATGACCACGGCCTTCATCGCTTTCGGCGGGAACGTCGGGGATGTCCCCGGCACCTTCCGGAACGCCCGCGACGAACTGGCGGCCCTGCCGGGCTGCAGGCTCGTGGCATCCTCGCTGCTGTATGTCTCCCCGCCGCTGGGCCCGCCCGGCCAGCCGGACTACCACAACGCCGTGGTCAGCCTCACCAGCGAACTGATGCCCCGCACGCTGCTGCACGAGATGCAGCGCATCGAGGCCCGGCACGGCCGGGTCCGCGATGTGCAATGGGGGCCGCGCACCCTGGACCTCGACCTGATCGCCATGGACGACATGGTGTCCGACGCCGCCGAGCTGATCCTGCCGCATCCCGGCATGCACACCCGCATCTTCGTGCTGCAGCCCCTATGCGATCTGGCGCCGGGGTGGCAACATCCGCGCATGAAACAGACGGCGAGCCAGCTGCTCGAAGCCTGCATCCGATCGGGCCAGCCCCGGCTGGAGAACGGGATCCCGTGGTGAACCGGCCGCTGGAGCGCAGCCACATCGCCGTCGAGGGCGCCATCGGCGTCGGCAAGACGACACTGGCGCGCAGGCTGGCCGACCGGCTCGGCTCGTCCACGCTGTTCGAGAACACCGACGACAATCCCTTCATCGAGCTGTTCTACCAGGACCCGAGGCGGCATGCGCTGGCCGTACAGCTGTCGTTCCTGTTCTCGCGCCTGAACCAGTGGCAGGGCATCCACCAGCAGGAGCTGTTCACCTCCGGGCTGGTCAGCGACTACCTGTTCGCCAAGGACCGGCTGTTCGCCACGCTGACCCTGTCTGACCCGGAGCTGGTGCTGTACGAGCAGGTGGCGCGGCTGGTGTCGGCGGAGGTGCCGCGGCCGGATCTGGTGATCTACCTGCAGTCCGACCCGGACGTGATCATGGAGCGCATCCGCAAGCGCAACCGGCCGATGGAGCGCGGCATGACCGCGGCCTACCTGCGCGAGGTCATCGCCGCCTACGACCGCTTCTTCTTCCGTTACCAGGACACGCCGCTGCTGGTCGTGCAGACCGACCGCATGAACTTCGCCGAGGACCCCGAGGCCGTCGATGCGTTGATCCGGCGCATCCGCAGCATGCGCTCCCGCACCGAGTTCTGGGCGGATCTTTCCTGACGAAGGTAAACAACGGCAGGGAGACCCGGCTGACGGGTATCCCTAAGGGGAGCGCATGGAATTCGCGGCACTGATCGTCGGCGTGGTCATCTCGATCTACTGCGGCAAGGAATGGCAGGCCAAGCGCTATCTTTACCCCGTCCCCGGCGCATACGCCGTGCTGCAGGAGCTCGTCCTGATGTGGAGCGGGCAGGCCGAGTTCAGCATCCTGTTCATCCTGACCTACGCCGCGGTTTACTATTTGTTCGCATTCATCGCCAAAAAGCTGTAAGCAGCGCACCCAGCATCCACCTTGCATCAGCCGAAGGTGAAGGCATAGGCCTCCAGGCCCGGCCCGGCATCGATCTGAAGCACCCCGTACCCGGCCGTCTGCCGGTCGATC
>DATLWN010000210.1:0-1746 GCA_035576305.1 Mariprofundaceae bacterium | reverse complement strand
CGATCACGGCCGACAGCGCCGCCTCGCTCACGGCGCAGGTGGCGTTGTAATCAAGATAGCGTTGGCGCAAGCCTCGGCTCCATGTTCATGCGGACCTCCTGCCTTTCCTCTTCCTCGTCACCCAGGTAGTTCTCGACCGGGGGCAGGTCGATGGCATCCAGCCGCACATTCTTTTCGACCACCTGCTGGATGGTCACCACATCGAGGAAACGGTAGATATGCTTGCCGAGCGCCGTCCACAGGTTGTGCGTGGAGCAACGGTTGCCGCGATGGCAGCCGCGCATGGCATTGACGCACTTGGTGGCCTTGACCTCCTCATCGACGGCCCGGATCACATCCGCGACGGAGATACTCGCAGGATCATCGTTGAGCAGATAGCCGCCGCCGGGGCCCCGCACGGAGCGCACCAGACCGCCCTCGCGCAGGCGGCGGAAGAGCTGCTCCAGATAGGACAGGGAAATGAATTGGCGGTCGGCGATAGCCGCCAGTGTCACCGGGCCTTCCTGCTGGTGCATGGCCAGATCCACCATGGCTGAAACGGCATATCGTCCTTTGCTGGTCAAACGCATGAATACCTCCGGTGGGAAAGACCCCACTTGCGCCTATGGTCTTATACCCTACCTTTTTAGTCAAGTATTAGGGGTACTGCGAGGACCCGAGCCTAGATATCGCTGCCGAAGAAACGGTCCAGTTCCTTGTGTTCCTTCTCCATGTCGGCTGCCAGCTTCTTGTCCGTGGCAGCCGTGCGGCGCTTCGGATGGATGGCATCGACACGCGCATTGACGTCCTCGATCATCTGCACCACATGCTTCAGGGCCTCGGCCACGGGGTTGGGCATCTGGTGGTGGTCCAGGTTCAGACGCCCGTCAGCGGTCAGCAGCGGCTCGGCCTTGCCGACCACCGTGCCGGGGATGCCGACCACGGTCGAATGCGCCGGCACGTCGCGCAGCACCACGGAATTGCTGCCGATGCGCGAATGCTCGCCGATGGTGATCGGCCCCAGGATCTTGGCCCCGGCACCGACGATGACACCGTCCCCAAGCGTCGGATGCCGCTTGGCCTTCTCCCAGGAGGTGCCGCCCAGCGTCACGCCGTGGTACAGCGTCACGTCGTCGCCGATCTCCGTCGTCTCGCCGATCACCACGCCCATGCCGTGGTCGATGAAGAACCGCCGGCCGATCGTCGCCCCGGGATGGATCTCGATGCCGGTCAGCCAGCGGCCGACGTGGGACACCAGGCGCCCCATGAAAAACCAGCGATGGCGCCAGAACCCGTGTCCGACCCGGTAGAACCATACGGCATGCAGGCCGGGATAGCAGAACAGCACCTCCCAGGTGGAACGGGCCGCCGGGTCGCGCTCGAAGGCCATGCGGATATCTTCGCGCAGGGTTTGCCTGAAACTCATCCGATCACCCTATCAGTGCGTATTTGCCGCTTGCAAGCGCATCTCCCCGCGGCGCAGGGCGGCCTTCGGGCCGGCAAGCGTCCACAGCGGGCGGTGCGAAACACGCATGCGGATCCAGTCCCGCAATGCGTCGACGGACACCCGCTGGATCGCCTCGGCCCAGTCATCGGGGGAACGCAGCGACGGTTCATCCAGCCGCCCGCCCAGGTACAGCATCATGCCCTCCACCGAATCCATGCCCATGCGCATCTGGATCCTCAGCTGGCGGATGGCCCTCGCCAGCTCCCCTGCCGTCAGCGCATCGGCGAACGATCCCAGTGTGTCGGCGATGACATCGATGC
>DATLWN010000209.1:0-7943 GCA_035576305.1 Mariprofundaceae bacterium | reverse complement strand
GACGAATGCTAGTCTGAAATCAATCCATTGATGCATTGGAGGTGAGTTCATGAAGGTTTCTGAAGTCATGACCACCGGTCTTGTGACCGTCAAGCCGGAGGACATCCTGAGCACCGCCGTCCAGAAGATGATCATGCGCCGTTGCGGCTCGCTGCCGGTGACCAACGATCGCGACGACCTGGTCGGCATCATCACCATCCGCGACACCATGCTGCCGCTCTATCCGAACTTCGGCGAATACATCCACGATGCCGTGAACGCACGGGACTTCGAAAGCCTGGAGGATAACTACAAGAAGGTCATGCGCATGAAGGTCCGCGACGTCATGACCCCGGACCCGATGAGCGTCTCCCCCGATGACCCCGTGCTGAAGGCCGCCTCCTACATGGGCCTGAAGAACCTGCGCCGCATCCCCGTGACCGACCAGGGCAGGCTCGTCGGCATCGTCAGCATCGGCGACATCAACCGCGGCCTGTACATCAAGCTCCACTGAGGCCTTGCGGCCGGACCCCCGTCCGGCCTGCGCTGCATCAGTGCCCCGAGGGCCCGGCTTTCCGGGCCTTCGTTCCCGGGGCTGATCGGCTATCCTCATGGCATGCATTCCTCGGCATCCCGCGATACGCATGCGTCGGCCCAGTTGCCGGCGACCATCCGGGCCATGCTTCAGCCGTCCTTCTACGATCATCCCGCCCCCGACATCCGCCTGATCCAGACCCATATCTCCTGGGTCGTCCTGACCGGCAGCTATGCCTACAAGGTCAAGAAGCCGGTCGATTTCGGCTTCCTCGACTTCTCGTCGCTGGAAAAAAGGCACCGGATGTGCCTGAAGGAGCTGGCGCTGAACCGCCGGCTGGCACCGGATCTGTACCTCGATGTGCTGCCCGTCTGCAGATCGGCGCGGGGATTCCGTCTGGGCGGCGGGAATGACGCCGATGCCGTCGAGTACTGCCTGAAGATGGCCCAGTTCGACCCCGATGCCCTGTTCAGCCATGAGATCGATCGCCCGCAATTCGATCCGGCATGGATGGATGTGCTGGCCCGCCAGATCGCCGGCTTCCATGCCGCGGCCGAGGTGGTGCGCGCCCCCGCGTTCGGCAGTGCCCAGACCCTGGGCCGGTACATCGCGGAGAACCTGGAGGCGGCCAGGGGCCTGGTTACGCAGGCGGGCCCTCCGGATCCGTCGCCGGCGCTGGAGCGGCACGCATCCCGCATGCTGCGGGAGCTTTCGCCGCGGATCCGGCAAAGGCAGCGGGACGGCTTGATCCGGGCCTGCCACGGGGACATGCACCTGGGCAACATCGCCCTGGTGCACGGCGAACCGCGCATCTTCGACTGCATCGAATTCAACGATGAGCTGCGCCTGATCGACACCATGAACGACGTCGCCTTTCTGGTCATGGACTGCGATGCCAGGGCACGTCCCGGGCTGGGCATGCGCCTTCTGTCGCGTTACCTCGAGCATACCGGCGATTACGGGGGCTTGATGCTGCTCAGGCTGTACCAGTTCTACCGGGCCGGCGTGCGCGGCAAGGTCGCCTTCCTGCTGTCGCGGGACAGCGGCATGGCAGAACAGGCGGTGGGCGCACAGATCCGGCAGGCCCGGCACTATTTCTCGCTGGCGGCCTCCTACGGCGAACCCCCGGGCGGGCCCGGCCTGTACGCCGTCGGCGGACTGTCGGGCAGCGGCAAAAGCCATCTCGCCCTGATCGGCAGCGGCATCGAGCACGCCCTGGTGATCCGCTCGGATGCCACGCGCAAGCGCCTCGCCGCCGGCTCCACCGCATCGCTGTACACGCCGGCGATGAGCGAGGCGACCTACCGGGCGATGATCGAAGGCGCGGATGCGGCGCTCGCCGCCGGCTACTCCGTGATCCTCGACGCCACCTTCCTGGCCCGCGCATACCGGGACCAGGCCCGTCAGCTGGCCGAAAGCCACGGCATCCCCCTGCGGATGCTGTGGCTGGACCTGCCCCCCGCCGTGCTCAGGCAACGCATACGGGCGCGCGACACGGCGGGCACCGATGTGTCCGATGCCGATCTCGCCGTGCTCGAATCGCAGCTGAGCCGCTATCAGAGGCCGGATGAACCGGGCATCCGCTTCTTGACCGACAGCGATGCCTGGCCGGGGAAGGACTAGCCCTTACATCACCTCGGCGGCATAGGCGGCCAGGCGGGAGCGCTCGCTGGCGCGCAGCGTGATGTGGCCGGCATGGGGCCAGCCGGCGAAGCGCATCACCGCCATCGACAGGCCATTGGTGTGCGCCGTCAGGTACGGCGTATCGATCTGGGCATTGTTGCCGAGGATGATGATCTTCGAGCCCTCGCCCATGCGCGTGACCAGCGTCTTCATCTGGTGCGGCGTCAGGTTCTGCGCCTCATCGACGATCAGCCAGGTTCTGGTGAAGGTGCGCCCGCGGGCGAAGGACAGCGAGGATATCTCGATCTTGTACTGGTCCAGGGCCGAAAGCCCGTGGAAGTCGTTGCCGAGCAGCAGCTTCAGGTTGTCGCTGATCGCCCCCATCCACGGCTCCATCTTCTCCTTCTCCGTGCCGGGAAGGAAGCCGATGTCCTGGCCCATCGGCACGGTCGCGCGCGTGACCACGATGCGCTCGTAGATCCCCAGATCGAGGGTCTGGTTCAGGCCGCTGGCCAGGGCCAGCAGGGTCTTGCCGGAACCGGCGAGGCCGAGGATGCTGACCATGTCCATGCCCGGATCCATCAGCAGGTTCATCGCCATGTTCTGCTCGGCATTGCGCGCCTGCACACCCCAAACGGCGTTCCTGGAGCCGCGATACGAATGCATCTCCTTCAGGTGCACCTTCCTGTCCGGCCCCACCTCGATGCAGCGCAGCGCCCGCTCCTTCTCGCCCGGGAACTCCACGAAATCGTTGGCGTGCGGCAGGGGCAACTGCTCCGGCCAGTCGAAGCGGTAATGGCTGACATGGCTGCCGTCCTCGACGACATCGTCGACCTGCAGCTGGCCGCCGCCGGCCCAGGATTCGTCATCGAGCCTGATCCGGCCGCTGCACAGCACCGCCAGGTCATCGACCACCTTGTCCGAACGGTAGTCCTCGGCCACCAGGCCCAGCGCCCGCGCCTTGATGCGCAGGTTGATGTCCTTGGACACCAGGATGACCTCGCGCTTCGGGTGCTCCTTCTGCAGCGCCATGGTCACGGCGATGATGCGGTTGTCGCCGCTGCCGCGGGCCAGCGATTCCGGCAGGATCTCCAGGGCCCGGTGGTTCAGCTCGAAGAACAGCGAACCGCCGCCCGGCAGGGGGCATCCCTTGTCCAGGTCCTCGCAATCGGCGCTGATCTCATCGAGCTGACGGGACACGGTGCGCACGTTGCGCGCCAATTCATCGAACCCGCGTTTGACCTTGTCCATCTCCTCGAGCACCGCGACGGGCAGCACGACGTCGTGCTCGTCGAAACGGGTCAACGCGCTCGGGTCATGGATCAGCACATTGGTGTCGAGGATATAAATCTTGCGTTCAGACTTGTCGATCAAACCGTCCTCCTCAGATCCGGGCTCATCATCGTATCAGGAGAGGGCGCCATCCTGACAAAACTTGCTGTATCCTGCATGCACAATCTTCAGCGGCGGGCGCTTGACAGCATGCCCATGCTTGGCATTATTCGCCGCGCGCTTCGCGGGAATAGCTCAGTTGGTAGAGCGCAACCTTGCCAAGGTTGAGGTCGCCGGTTCGAGACCGGTTTCCCGCTCCAGACCAGGGGCCGTTCGGCCCCCTTTTTCGTTCCATACCCCGGCAGGGTAGCCAAGTGGTAAGGCAGAGGTCTGCAAAACCTTTATTCGCGGGTTCGATTCCCGCCCCTGCCTCCAGTCCCAGGCGCTGTATCCTGAATATCCCGAATCGGGCCATGCCGGGGTTTCTCCCTCCCCTCGCTGTCGCACCCCTGGCAGGATACTAGTATAATAAACAAAAGTAACGCCCCGCCGCACGCTGCCGGAGATCCCCATGGCCACCCTGCTCCGCATCCTGAAGCACCGAGCGATCATCGCGCTGCTGGCCCTGTTGGGCCTTGCCGGTGCCCTGCAGCTCGCCGCCCCGCCCGTGATCCGCACGATCGCCATCCACTGGCTGGATGACCATGGGGCCGCCGGGGCCGAGATCGGAAGCATTCACATCAATCCGTTCTCGGGCACCCTCGTCGTGCACGATCTGAAGGCGGGCGACGGCCTGCACGTCGGCCGGGCGGCGATCAACATCGACTGGTGGCCGCTATGGAGCCACCGGATCTATATATGGGATATCGCGCTCGACCGGGCCACGCTGGGGCTGGTGCAGGATGCGAAGGCCCGATGGCAGGTCGCGGGACTGAGCATGCCCGCCGGCGCGCCCGCCGCTGCGGGCGAACAGCCCCACCCATGGCATGTGATCCTGCACAGGGCGAGCCTGAAGGACGTCCGCATCCGGCTCTCCGGCCACGATCTCAAGGCCGATATCCCGATCCAGTCGCTGAACATGCACCACGCCTTCCTGTCGGGGCCGAGAACCCAGGTGCTGAACACGGAGCTGCAGCTCGGCAGGGCCACGGTCGAAGGCCTCGGCTACCGGCTCGCCGATGCCGGCCTGCTGCTGCAGGGCCAGATCATGCTCCCCGGCCCGGATGCCAGGTCGGGAAGCATCGCCGCAAGGCATGCCACGCTCAGGCTGCGCGGGCTGAGCGTGGACACGCTCGCGGGCCGGCCCGTGCTCGCCATCGGGCGCGCGCGCATCCACGAGCTGGCGCTGCAGGAACCGGACCGCATCGAGGCGGCGGACGCCGAGGCCGACGCCGTGCAGCTGCACACACCCATGGCCGGGGCCGCGGATGCGGCCATCGACCGCATCGCGGCCCATGACCTGCGTTTTGCCGCGGGCAGCCTCGATCTCGCCAAGCTGAACGCGCAGAACATCCGTGCCACGGATGCACCCCGGCAGATCAGCCTGGGGTCGATCGGCGACATGTCCCTCGACGGCCTGTCCCTGAAGCACACCCGGCAGGGCGGCTTCGCCCGCCTGGCACTGCGTGACATCACCCTGCCCGCGACGAAGGCGCAATCCATGGGCCGCATCGGCGGCATCACCGTCAGCGACGCCAGCCTGACGCCCCCCCGGCACATCCAGATGGCCCGGCTCGATGTCCGCGGCCTGAACCTGAGCCTGGCACACACCAAGAGCGGCATGGCCGTCCTGGACCGCCTGCGGCCTCCCCCGACGGCGGCCGCGCCATCGCCATCCCCGCCCCCTGCAGGCCCGGTCGATGTGCAAATCGGGCAACTCACCGTCGATCCGGGGAGCAGGATCGCCTTCACGGATGACGCCGTCTATCCGCCGTTCCAGGGCACGCTGGAGGTCGCATCCCTGCAGCTCGCGCCGCTGGCGCTGGGCGGCAAACAGCCCAGCACCGTGGATGGCGCATTCAAGATCGGGGACCGGGGCGAGCTCACCGTCAAGGGGGGCATGACCCTCGACCGCGCCGACCCGGCGGCCGAGCTGACCATCGCGCTCAAACGCCTGAGCATGCCCATGCTGTCCGGCTACCTGGCCAAGGGCTTCGGCAACACCATCGGCACGGGCCAGATGGACCTGGACAGCCGGCTGCGCATCCACAACCATGCCGTCGACGCCAAAAACAGGCTGGTGATCCGCAGCCTGACGCTGAAGGCCACGGCCCAACCCGGCAAGGCCTCCCAGAGCATCGGCATGCCCCTGGACATGGCCCTGAGCATGCTGCGCGACGACCGCGGGGACATCGCGCTGGACGTGCCGGTCACCGGCCGCCTCGACGACCCGAACGTCAACATCGACGATGCCATCAACCAGGCGCTGGCCACGGCCATCAAGTCGGGGGCGATGAGCTACGCCTCGCTGCTGCTGCAGCCCTACGGCAGCATCCTGCCGGCCCTGTCGCTGGCCTCGGGGGTGCTCGGCTATGCCTCAAGGCCCAGGCTGACCCCGATCGCCTTCGCCCCCCGGACGGCGACCCTGTCCGACGAGGCCAAGGCCTATATCGGCAAGATCGCCCTGCTGCTGAAGCAGAAGCCGTTCCGCCTGCAGGCCTGCGGTGTGGCCAGCCGCGCGGAGATCGAGGCCGAGGCCCCGGGAGGGCAATCCGTCGACGAGACGAAAAACAAGCGCCTGCTGTCGCTGGCCACGGCCCGCTCATCGGCCGTCACCAAGGAGCTCGCGGCCGCAGGCATCAGCCCGGACCGCATCTTCGAGTGTCAGCCGCAAATCGACACCAAGGCGAACGCCGCCGGCCGGGTGGAGCTGCTGCTGAACTAGGCGCCGGCGGCGGGCGCACGACGGACGGGGCACCGGCATTTCCCCTTTGATGCCAACAAGACAATAATGACACTGCGGTCATCGCACCGTACAGTTGACGGGTGATATGGGTGATTTGATGCTGGGGTGGTGGAATTGGTATACACATGAGACTTAAAATCTCACGCCCTTTCATGGGCTTACGGGTTCAAGTCCCGTCCCCAGCACCATCGGAGAAACCGGCCCAGGAATCGCCCGGATCGCCGGATCCGGGCGGGCCAGGGACCCGTTTCCGGCACCGGGTCGCCCCGAGGTAGGAGGAATGCATGCTCCCAGGTAAGTGTATCCGGATTTACCTGTCCGAGTCGGACCAGATCGACGGTAAGCCGGCCATGGAATCCATTCTGGCCCTGTGCAAGCAGGCCGGCCTGCGCGGGGTGTCGGTGGTCCGGGCCACCGAGGGCATCGGTTCGCACGGCGTGCATTCCACGTCCTTCCTGTCCCTGTCCAGCGACCTGCCGCTGCTCGTCGAGGCCATCGACACCGAGGATCGGATATCCCACGCCCTGGAGATCATGCGGCCCCACCTGGGCGCGCATCTGGTCGCGGTGTGGCACGTATCCCTAATGAAGGGGGAGTGGGAAAATGACGACGATGCGTAACCTGATCCGCAAGGTTCCCCTGTTCTCGGAACTGAACGATAGCGAGACCGATGCCGTCCTCGCCCTCGTCTCCACCCGCAACGTGCCCCGCAAATCGATCGTGGTGCAGGAAGGCGACGTCGGGGATTCGCTGTTCATCATCCTCAAGGGCTCGGTCAAGATCTCCTCGTACACCGCGGAGGGCAAGGAGGTCGTGCTGTCCCTGCTCGGGGAAGGCGGCGTCTTCGGGGAGATGGCCCTGCTGGACCGCCAGCCCCGCTCGGCCACCGTCAGCACCATGGAGGATTCCGGCCTGGCGCAGATCCGCAGGCCGGACTTCGAGCGCCTGCTGCTCGACCAGCCGTCGATCGCGCTGAAGCTGCTGAGCGAGCTGGTGGCGCGCCTCAGGCGCACCACCCAGGTGCTGGAGCGCATCAGCACGATGGACGTGCCCCACCGCCTGTACAACTACATCCTGGATTTCTGCCTGCGCCACGGCGAGGACATCGGCGGCGGCGCCTCGACCCAGGTGCGCCTGCCGACCCACCAGCTGATCGCGGACCAGCTGTCCACCAGCCGCGAGACGATCTCCCGCGCCATCAGCACCCTGAAGAAGGAGGGCATCATCATCCCCATCCAGGGACGCAGCCTGGTCCAGATCGACATGCAGGCGCTGGAGACCCTCGCCGACGCCATGAAATAGGCCGCGCAACCGAAGTTGACACCCCCTCCCCCGCCGCTATAGTTCGGCGCACTTCGTAACGCGGGGTGGAGCAGTGGTAGCTCGTCGGGCTCATAACCCGAAGGTCGTCGGTTCAAATCCGGCCCCCGCAACCAAATAAAAATAAGGGCTTGTGGCAAGATGCCGTAAGCCCTTTTTTATTGCTTGTTACAGATGTGTGTCCCAATCTTGATCACTTCCAACCATTAGCCGTCATTCAAATCAATCGAGTCTGACCCCATTGATTCTGCAAAATAGGCTTGAGGCAGCTAGCCAAAATAAGTTGTGTTATAAATGAATCCATGCTCT
>DATLWN010000208.1:0-4795 GCA_035576305.1 Mariprofundaceae bacterium | reverse complement strand
CATCAGGACCCTGCGATCCAGGCCCTGCATCTGACGAAGAAGGAGCAGTCGGACCTGATTGCATTCCTGAACAGCCTGACGGATTCGAGACTGAACCACATCCACAGACCCTGGCTGCCGTAAGCCAGCGGTCATCCGCAGCCCTGCGAACCGCCCCCGGATGGGGGCGGTTTTCGCTTGCGGGCGCAAAACTCCGATTTCGATTGACGCGGAGGCGGGCGGGTGAAATAGAATGTTATCACGTACGCCATCGATGGCAGGGTGAAGGCGGACCGCGATGCGGCTGCCACTCCGGTTCTCCGGACGCCGTTCGTACGAAGGAAGGAGTTCCTATGAAACGTTCGAAGATGTGGATGGGATTGCTTGCTTTGTTGATGTTTGCTTCTCCGGCGCTGGCCGAGGACAACGGCATGAACGGTGCCGACCAGGGGAGCGGTGTTTCCGACCAGAGCACCATGCAAAATGACCAGCAGGGAGCGGATGACGCTGCCGGCAAGGCCCAGCAGGACCAGGACATGCAGCAGGGTGACGACAGTCAGCAACAGGATGACCAGAGCGGGGATGTCCAGCCGGACGCTAGCCAGGGGGTCAACGAGTAAATGGCCCTCCACCGGTCACCGGCTTCGGCCGGTGACCGGTGTCAGCTAGCGGGCGTGTCGTCCCTTCCTGGTATGGGCCAGGCGGGACTGGATATCCGCGAGGGTCTTCCGGAAGGTGGCGGCCAGGGGGCCGCCGATCTCGACCGCCCGCCTCGCTGCCGCCAGTGCCGCACGGTCATCGCCGAGATCGGCTTCCGTCTGGGCCAGGTTGTTGAATGCCGCCGCCGAATCCGGGTGATCGCGGGTGAGCTGCAGGAAGGCCGCCCGCGCTTCCTTGAGCCTGCCCATGGCATACAGGCTGTTGCCGAGGCCCATGCCCGCCGTTTCGCTTTGCGGCCAGCGCGTCAGCGCCGCCCGATAGGCGGCAGCGGCGCTGGCATCATGCCCCGTCTGTTCCAGGGCGATGACCGCGTCGAGATAGCGCGGCTCGGACGCCGTCTGCGGCAGCGTGCTGGGGGGCAGGGTCAACAGGGCCCAGTAACCGCCGCGTGCCCAGGTGTGCTCGAAGGTCGACATGGGCATGTACAGGCGGTTGTCCGGGCCCGAATGCAGGATGAGCCGCCGGTGCGCCAGGTCGTAGCCGGTGACGACCGCGAAATGCCATACCGGATACCAGGACAGCCCCAGGTTCTGGAACACGATCACCGGGTGCCCGGCAGCGACCTCGGCCAACAGGTCCGCAAGTTCCGGCTGCAGCACGTAGGCCAGCATGTCGTAGCGGCGGGCGGCCGCGATCAGCTCGACCTGCAGGCTGCCGTGTTTTTCCGGGATGAACACCTTGGGGGCCAAGGCCTCCGGCGTCACCTTGGCACCGGCCCAGCTCAGGGTCATGGCCAGCGAGGCCGGCCCGCACTGGTAGGCCTGCTGGGGAAAGAAAGGGACGCTGGCGATCTCGGCGGAGGCCGGGAGCCTGGCCGGTGGCTGCCTGAGCAGGGCGGCGGTCTGGGTTGCGGCGCAACCGCTGGTGATCAGTACAAAAAAAAGCGCGCCCGCGGCAAGGCGGGCGCGCAGGTACCCGTCCGGGCGCCTAATTGTCATGCGCGTGGTGGTGGACGGGATGATTCACGAAACCGAACACGTCGGTCAGGCCGAGGATGTCGGTGATCAACAGGATGATGAAGATCAGCACGACCGCCCCGACCACCGTGCCGATCACACCGTCGCCGCCGGCCGGCAACTGATTGAGCTTCGCATTCAGCATCTTCACCTCATCGTCGGTCAGGCTGGCCACGCGCGACTTGGCCTGGGCAGGGTCGACCCCCAGCGCCTGCAACTGCTTCTGCACGTCGGCACGATCCAGAAAGGCCGACAACCGGGCCCGGTCCGCATTCTTGGTGGCGGAGTGCGCCAGCTCGGCGGTGCTGACCATGGCCGCGTTGGCCACGGGTATGTGCAGGCTCAGTGCGAAAATGGCGGCGATGAGCAGCGATGAACAGGCCTTCTTCAGTGCGGTAAGCATGGGTTCCTCCCCTGGTTGATCGAGATGCGGATATCATAGACCAGATGGCAGCGGACCCCCGAATCTAAGGATCGGTGGGCGCATGCTGTCAAGACGGGGGAGGAATTCCGCCACGGCCTGCGGGAAGGCTTCCGGGAAGCCTTTCTTCAGTCTCGTTTCAGTTTGAACGCATACCTTGACTACCATAGGGCAGGCGACACATCCGGGATCGCCTTCCGACTGCCTGACCTGCCATACTTAGGCCAAAGAGGGGTTCTTCGATGAACAGGGCGTATCGATTCCGGGCCTTGGCCACGGGGGTGCTGACGGTACTGGTGCTGACGGGCAGCATCGTGTCTCCGGTGCCGGCCGCGGAGGGCAATGATGATCAGGATGTGGTGCGCGAGCTGCGCCAGCAGGGCAAGATCCTGCCGCTGTCCACCATCGTCGAGCGCCTGACGGCCAAGTACCCGGGGCGGATCCTGCAGGCCGAACTCGAGAACGAGAAGGGAAAGCGGATCTATGAAATCCAGATGATCCTGAAGGGGGGCATTGTGCGTACCTTCCATGTCGATGCGCATACCGGCGAGATACTGTCGACGACCCGAAAGGAGGACCGGTGAGGCTGTTGCTGGTCGAGGATGATGCCGCGCTTTCGCACACCCTGGCCGAGCAACTGCGGGCTTCCGCCTATGCCGTCGATACGGTGCACGATGGTGCGGAGGCGGAATTCATGGGCGCCAGCGAGCCCTACGATGTGGTGGTGCTGGATCTCGGCCTTCCCGGCAAGCCGGGGCTTGAGGTGCTGAAGGCATGGCGCGCGTCCGGCATCACCACGCCGGTGCTGATCCTGACCGCCCGCGGCGCCTGGCACGAGAAGGTCGAGGGCTTCCGCAGCGGCGCCGACGATTATCTGGCCAAGCCCTTCCATGTGGAAGAGTTGCAGGCGCGGCTGCAGGCCCTGATCCGCCGCGCCCACGGGGCGCCGGCCGGACAGACGCTCGAGGCCGGACAACTGGTGCTGGATGAGGAGCGCCAAAGCGCCCGCATGGGCGACCGGGAATGGATGCTGACCGGCACCGAATACCGGCTGCTGCGCTATTTCATGCTGCATCCGGGGCGCGTGCTGTCGACCAGTCACCTGCTGGAGCATGTCTACGATTACGACTCCGAGAAGGAAAGCAATGTGATCGAGGTCTACATCGCCCGCCTGCGCCGCAAGTTCGGCAAGGGCTGCATCCAGACGCGGCGCGGCCAGGGCTACGTGTTCGATCCCGAAGGCCTATGCACTCCCTGAGCCGACGCCTGGTGCTCAGCCTCGGACTGAGCCTGGTGCTGGTGTTCGCGGTGATGGCCTTCCTGGTCAGCGAACAGGTCAGCCACCTCATCGAGCGCATGGTGGTCTCGAGGCTCGAGCATGACAGCGAGGAGCTGCTGGCGGCGATGCAGATCAATGCGGCGGGCCATATCGATATGGTCGATGACCGTATCCCGAGCGTGTATCGCCGGCCGTTTTCCGGCCATTACTTTGTGATTCGCGATGCCGAGCAGACGATCCGTTCCCGCTCGCTGTGGGATGAGGTGCTGCCGCAGCAGCCGCCGGGGGTGGCGCTGAACGTGGCCGGGCCGATGCAACAGCGGCTGCTGGTGTGGACGGCGGATTTCCGTGTCCAGGGACGCAGCGTGCGCATGGAGATCGGCGAGAACGTGACGGAGCTGCGCCAGATGGCGTACGCCTTCAAGTGGTCGCTGTTCCTGCTGTCTGGCCTGGCCCTGCTGCTGTTGCTGGCATTGCAGGCGGCCGTCGTGCGCTACAGCCTGCGGCCGCTGTCCCGGCTGCGTGCGGATATCGGGCGCCTGGAGCGCGGGGAGATCGAGCGCCTCGACCAACCAGGGCTGCAGGAGATCGCGCCCCTGGTCGAGGGATTCAACCAGCTGCTGCAGGTGCTGGGCCAGCGGCTGGAACGATCCCGCCAGTCGCTCGGCAATCTGGCACATGCCCTGAAGACGCCACTGACGCGGGTGATGCAGCTGATCGAACGCCGCAGCGGTACGGCCGACGAACGGCGCCGGGCGGTGCTGGAGCAGCTCGGCCTGATCCGGCAGCGCATCGATCAGGAGCTGGGTCGGGCACGCATGGCCGGCCGGGGGCCGGGCGGCGCCTGGCCGGACCTGCGCCGCGACCTGGACGATATGGTCGACGGGCTGCAGATCATCCATGACAACCGCCTGCACATCGACCTGCGCCTGGGTGTCTCGTGGGTGGCGGCCGACCGGGAGGACATGCTGGAGCTGATCGGCAACCTGCTCGGAAACGCCTGCAAATGGGGCAAACAGAAGGTGCGCTGCTCCCTGGATGCCGGAGCGCAGGGGCTGGTGCTTGTCGTCGAGGATGACGGTCCGGGCATGTCCGAGGAGAACATGACGCAGGCCTTCGAGCGCGGCACGCGCCTGGACGAGCAGGTGCCCGGGCACGGCCTGGGGCTGGCCATCGTGCACGACCTGGTCGACAGCTACGGTGGGGATGTAACGCTGGATCGCTCCCCCGATCTCGGCGGCCTGCGCGTGCGCGTGACGCTGCCGGTGCGCGTGACGGCCGACTGAATCCCCCCTAGCGGGCCGCGGCCTGCTGCGATTCCTCCCATTGTTCGATCGCCTCGTCGCCGGCCGTCTCGGGCGGGGCGATGCGCTGCCGGAATTCCTCCAGCGAGTCCGGCGTGGCGGCGATCAAAAGCTCGTCGCCGACCTGCAGCACGGT
>DATLWN010000207.1:0-4851 GCA_035576305.1 Mariprofundaceae bacterium | reverse complement strand
CCAGCCTGCCGGAAGGAGCGCGCATCGGCACCTCCAGCCTGCGCCGCCTGTGCCAGCTGAAGGCGCGTTTCCCGTCCTTCGCGTTCGTGTCGGTGCGCGGCAGCGTGCAGACGCGCCTGGACAAGGTCGGGGGCGAGGTTGATGCGGTGATCCTGGCGGCGGCCGGCGTACGGCGCCTGGGCATCGCCGACCGGATGCACGAGTTCCTGGACACGGACGTGATGCTGCCGGCGGTGGCCCAGGGCACACTGGGCATCCAGACGCGCGACGATGATGATGCGACCAATGCCCTGGTCGACGGCCTGAACCATGCGGACACCGTCGACCGTACGACAGCGGAGCGCGCCTTCCTGGCCACCCTGGAGGGCGGTTGCCAGGTGCCGATTGCCGCCTATGCGGAGCTGAGCGGAGACAGGCTGCGGCTGCGCGGCCTGGTCGGCGAGGTGGATGGTTCGCTGCTAATCAGACGGGAAATCGAGGGGGCGCGCGGGGAGGCCGGGCGGCTCGGGCGGGAGCTGGCCGGTGAGGTGCTCGCGGCCGGCGGCCGGGAGATCCTGGACCGCGTCTACGCCACGCAGCCCAAGGTCTAGACGGCGTCGCCGGAATCCGCCGGTTTTATCGGCTGGACATAGTGATTTTGCCCGTGCCGGATGGCGCTCGGGGATTGACGAAACGGGGCCTGATCCCTATCGTCCGCCGCCTTCGCGGGCAAGCAAGGCTAAGGGCAAGCCGGGGCGTAGCGCAGCCTGGTAGCGCATCTGCTTTGGGAGCAGAGGGCCGCAGGTTCGAATCCTGCCGCCCCGACCAGTCCGGGTCTGATACGGGAGATGCACCGACCAGGCGCCTGTAGCTCAACCGGATAGAGCAACAGCCTTCTAAGCTGTAGGCTGCAGGTTCGAGTCCTGCCAGGCGCGCCAGCGGGGATGGTGGACGTAGCTCAATGGTAGAGCCCCGGTTTGTGGTACCGGTGGTTGGGGGTTCGAGTCCCCTCGTCCACCCCAGTTGAAAGATGCGGTCGATACACTAGTATCCGCCGCCGCATGGGCCGTTAGCTCAGTTGGTAGAGCAGCTGACTCTTAATCAGCGGGCCGTAGGTTCGAGCCCTACACGGCCCACCATGCATCGAGGGGTTGCGCAGGCAGCCCCTCTTTTTTTGCCCTCGCAACCCCCGGCATGCCGCCGGCGCGCCGTCCGCCACGGGGCGTGGGCAGCCGCGATGCGGTTTGCCTCCGCCGCGCCACATCGGCATAGTTCCGTTCCTTTTCGGCGCCACGTATCCGGTTGCAGGCAACCGGCATGGCGGTGGTCAGGCGAGGGTGGCGAAACTGGTAGACGCGCTGGATTTAGGTTCCAGTACCCATGGTGTGGGGGTTCGACTCCCCCCCCTCGCACCAGATATCATTCACACAGGCGGCATCCGAGGATCCGCCACAGGAGAAACGCAACATGATTCAGACCGAGGTCAAGGCCACAGGCAAGCACGAACACCTGGTGCATGTGCACGTGCCGCAGGGCGATTACGACGCCGTCTATGCCGAGCAGCTGCAGAAGATCGCCGCCCGGGCCAAGCTGCCGGGGTTCCGGCAGGGCAAGATGCCGCGCGCGCTGATCGAGCAGCAATTTTCCGGCCAGTTGCTGGAGGAGACGGCATCGGAGCTGGTGCAGCGCCATTATGCCGAGGTCATCGAGTCCACCGGCCTGAAGCCGGCGGTGCAGCCGGAGCTGGAGCTGCCGGCGGTGCAGCCGGCGACCGGTTTCGCCTTCACGCTGAAGGTGACGACATGGCCCGAGGTCAAGATCAAGGACCTGGGCAAGCTGCAGTTTACCGAGACGGTGGTTGAGGCCGGCGATGCCGACATCGAGGCGGTGGTCGAGCGCCTGATGAAATCCCAGGTGCGCTACGAGCCTGCCGAGGGGCATGCCGCCGAAAAGGGGGACAGGCTGGAGATCGATTTCACCGGTTACGTCGACGGCGAGGCCTTCGAGGGCGGCAAGGGCGAGAACGTGGCCCTGGTTCTGGGCGAGGGGCGCTTCATCCCCGGCTTCGAGGACGGCCTGATGGGCGCCAAGGCCGATGAGGCGCGGGAGGTCGAGGTGACCTTCCCGGCCAACTACCAGGCGGCGAACCTGGCCGGCAAGGCGGCGCGCTTCGACGTGACGGTGCGCAGCGTGGCCCGGGCCGTGCCGCCGAAGGATGAAGACGATCTGGCGACCCTCGTCGGCTTTGCCGATGCGGCGGCATTGCGTGCCGATATCCGCCAGCGGCTGGAGGCGGAGGCTGGTGATGCCGGCCATGCGGCCACCCGGCAGGCGGCACTGGATGCCCTGCTGGCCGCCAACGACGTGGAGCTGCCGGAGGCGCTGGTGCGCGAGGACGTGCGCCAGACGACGCTGCGCGTAGCCAAGAACATGCGCCAGCAGGGGATGCAGCCGGACAGGGAGATGTTCGAGAATCCCGAGTTCCAGCGGGAGGTGCGTGAGCGGGCCGAGCGTGGCCTGAAGCTGTCGGTGTTGCTGCAGGCCGTCCGTGCCGAGGCCGGCGCCGAGGTTTCCGAGGCCGATGTCGAGGCGGAGCTCGATCAGCAGGCCAAGCAGTATCCGGAGGCGCAGCACGAGGAGTTCAAGCGCTGGATGCGCGGCCAGCCGGAGCGCATGCAGGAGCTGGCCGATCAACTGCTTGAACACAAATGCATCGCCTATATAGTAACCAAGGCCAAGACCAAGAAGCAGGCCAAGAGCCTGGCCGAATGGCAGTCCGAACAGGATCAGGGTTAGGAGAAGCCGATATGAATCTCGTGCCGATGGTCGTCGAGCGTACCTCACGCGGTGAGCGGGCCTACGATATCTATTCCCGGCTGCTCAAGGAGCGCATCGTGTTCCTCAGCGGGCCGGTCGACGATCACATGGCCAACCTGATCACGGCCCAGTTGCTGTTCCTGGAGGCGGAGGGCCCGGACAAGGACGTCTACATGTACATCAACAGCCCCGGCGGGCTGGTGACGGCGGGGCTCGCCATCTACGACACCATGCAGTACATCCGCTGCGACGTCTCCACGCTGTGCGTCGGGCAGGCGGCGAGCATGGGGGCGCACCTGCTGGCCTCCGGTGCCGCCGGCAAGCGCTTCGCGTTGCCGAATGCCCGCATCATGATCCACCAGCCGCTGGGCGGTTTCCAGGGCCAGGCCACGGACATCGAGATCCACGCCCGGGAGATCCTGAAGCTCAAGGAGCGCATGAACGAGATGCTGGCCAGGCATACCGGCCAGAAGGTGGAGAAGATCGCCGATGACGTGGAGCGCGATTATTTCTTGACGGCCGAAGAAGCGCGGGACTACGGTTTGATCGATCAAGTGCTGACGTCGCGGGAGCCCGGCAAGGGCCCGGACGCTGCCGGAGGTAAGGATGGCCACCACAGGAAATAAGGGCGGAGATACCACGCTGTATTGCTCGTTCTGTGGCAAGAGCCAGCATGACGTCAAGAAACTGATCGCCGGCCCGACCGTATTCATCTGCGACGAATGCATCGAGCTGTGCAACGAGATCATCGTCGAGGAGCTTTCCGGCAAGGAGACCAAGCCCAAGCGCGATGCCGGGGGGTTGCCCAAGCCCGCGGAGATCAAGGCCTATCTCGACGACTACGTGATCGGCCAGGAGGCCAGCAAGCGCCTGCTGTCGGTGGCGGTGTACAATCACTACAAGCGCATCAGCCACAACGAGAAGAGCGAGGTCGAGATCAGCAAGAGCAATGTGCTGCTGCTGGGCCCGACCGGCAGCGGCAAGACCCTGCTGGCCCAGACGCTGGCCAAGGTGTTCGACGTGCCGTTCGTCATGGCCGATGCCACGACGCTGACCGAGGCCGGCTATGTCGGCGAGGATGTGGAGAACATCATCCTGAAGCTGCTGCAGGCGGCCGACTACGACGTGGCCAAGGCCCAGCGCGGCATCATCTACATCGACGAGGTGGACAAGCTTTCGCGCAAGTCCGAATCGCCGTCGATCACGCGTGACGTGTCCGGCGAGGGCGTGCAGCAGGCCCTGCTGAAGCTGATCGAGGGCACGGTGGCCTCGGTGCCGCCCCAGGGCGGGCGCAAGCATCCGCAGCAGGAGTTCCTGCAGGTGGATACGACGAACATCCTGTTCATCCTGGGCGGGGCGTTCGACGGTCTCGAGAAGATCATCGAGGCGCGCATCAACCGCCGTTCCATCGGCTTCGGCGCCCATGTCGGGGATGACGCCAAGGACATCGGTTCGGTGCTGCGCCAGGTGGAGCCGGATGACCTGATCCGTTACGGCCTGATCCCCGAGCTGGTCGGCCGTCTGCCGGCGGTGGCCACGCTGGAGCAGCTGGACCGGACGGCGCTGCTGAAGATCCTGACGGAGCCCAAGAATGCGCTGGTCAAGCAGTTCCAGGCCCTGCTCTCCTACGACGACGTGGAGCTGACGTTCACCGAGGACGCACTCGAGGCGATCGCGGACAAGGCCATCGCCCGCAAGACCGGCGCGCGCGGCCTTAGGGCGATCATGGAAGCGGTGATGCTCGACGTCATGTACGACATCCCGACCCTGGGCACCGTGGAGACATGCTTGATCAACCGGGATGTCGTGGAAGGGCATGGCAAGCCGGTATTGGTCTACCGCGGCGAGGGCGCGCCGGCCCGTTCCGGAACGGGGAACTGAGCCCGGTGATCCCGGCGTCGGTGACGGCGCCCCCTTTTCTTTTATCACACCGACAGGCATCATGGATGTGTACGGCATCCGAGCGCATGCTGCGGCCGTCGAGGAGTATCAATGGCTGAATGGGATACGAAGTCTTCCGATGAAGCGCAGGACATGAACGAACAGACGGGCGTG
>DATLWN010000206.1:0-3852 GCA_035576305.1 Mariprofundaceae bacterium | reverse complement strand
ACCGGTCGCGGCGGATACGCCAATAGCGGCGTCACGCGGCGCTCATGCGGCAGCATATGGCGCTGACGCAGACGCTGCATCACGGCCTGTGCCTGCACCCCGCCGTCATCCAGGCCGATGCTGGCGCAGCCGATCAGGTAGTCGTATCCCCGCGATTCGAGAAACTGGGAGATGCCCTTCCACAGCATGGTGATGGCAGCCCCGTTGCGGTAGTCGGCGTGCACGCAGGTGCGGCCGATCTCCATGAAGCGGCCGGGCATGCCGAGGATAGGGCTCAGGTCGAACTCGGTGGCGGAATAGAATCCGCCGGTGAACGGAAGCTTCTCCGAGGTCAGGATGCGCGTGCTGGCCACCACCCTGCCGCTGTCGGTGTCCCGGACCAGCACATGCTGGCAATACGGGTCGAAATGGTCGTGATCGATGCCGTCGATGGTATTGTGCAGCCTCGCACCCGATTCGCGTGCGAACACGTCGTAGCGCAGCGCCTGCGATTCCAGCACCTCGGATGCGGACCGTGCCAGGCCCACGCCGAGTTGGGCGCTCCGCCTGGCTTTGAGAACCGCCGCTTTCCTGACCAGTGCCGTCATGGTCGCCCCCTTGTCTCCGGATGGGGGGCAACTTAGGCAAGGCGCATGTCATCGCGGTGGCAGCGCCATGTCAGTGCGGTGGCAGGGGCGTGACAAACCCGTGACGCGGCAACGGGTGTGAAGCTGGCCTATACTCCCTGCACGATTCACGAATCGGAGGCCCCATGGGAAACGCCGGCTCCTCGCCAGCCAAGAGATCACACATCATATCCGTGCTACTGGTGATGCTCGGCTGCTGGGCATGGCCGGGCACGGGCATGGCGGCGCCGGACGGCGCAAGGCAGGTGACGATGCTCGAAGTCAAGGGGGCCATCAGCCCGGCCATGGCCGATTATGTGCACCGTGGCCTCGCGGACGCCCAGAAGCAGGGCGATGCAGCCGTGATCCTGCGCATGGATACCCCGGGTGGCTTGAGCCTGTCGATGCGCGACATCATCCACGACATCCTGGCCTCATCCGTACCGGTCATCACCTACGTGGCGCCGAGCGGGGCCCGGGCGGCCAGCGCCGGCACCTATATCATGTATGCCTCGCAGGTGGCGGCCATGGCCCCCGCCACCAACCTGGGGGCGGCCACGCCGGTACAGATCGGCGGCCTGCCCATGCCATCATCGCCTTCGCCCGGTCCCGCGCCTGCCGGCGGAGACGGCAAGCAGGCGGCATCCAAGGGACAACAGGGCGGCAGCGCAGAGGAACGAAAGGTACTCAACGATGCCGTGGCCTACATCCGCGGCCTGGCAGACATGCACGGCCGCAATGCCGACTGGGCGGAATCCGCCGTGCGCAGTGCCGCCAGCCTGACCAGTACCGAGGCCCTGAAGCAGCATGTGATCGACCTGATCGCCGATTCCGTGCCGGAGCTGCTCGACAAGGTCGACGGCCGCCAGGTGCGGATGGCCAGCGGCATGGTCACGCTGCATACGGCGGGCGCCACCGTCGTCACCGTGGAGCCTGACTGGCGCACGAAGCTGCTCGCCGTGATCACCGATCCGAACATCGCCTACCTGCTGATGCTGGTCGGCTTCTACGGCCTGTTCTTCGAGCTGTGGAACCCGGGCTACATCCTGCCGGGCGTGGCCGGCGCCATCTGCCTGCTGCTCGCCCTGTTCGCCTTCCAGGTACTGCCCGTCAACTATGCGGGGCTGGCCCTGATCCTGCTCGGCATCGGCTTCATGGTGGCCGAGGTCTTCGTGCAGAGCTTCGGGGCACTGGGCATCGGCGGCGTCATCGCCTTCGTCATCGGCTCGGTGATGCTGTTCAACGCCACCACCCCCGGCTACGGCATCTCCATCGCCCTGGTCCTGTCGCTGGGCATCCTCAGCGCCCTGTTCTTCATCGGCATCGCCACCATGGCCCTGAAGGCCCGTGCCCGGCCGGTGGTCAGCGGCAAGGAGGAGATGATCGGCCTGGACGGCGAGGCGCGCGGGGACTTCGAGCCCGGTGCCCACGGCCGGTACCGTGGCCGCGTGCACGCGCACGGCGAGGACTGGCAGGCCGAATCCACCGTATCGGTCGCCGACGGCACCACGGTGCGCATCACCGCCATGGATGGTCTAATCTTGACGGTGCAGCCGAAATCCCCGACCGAGGAGTCAGCCCCATGAGTGTCACCCTGCCCGTCATCATCTTCGTCCTTGTCGTCCTGCTCTTTCTGGCGTTCAACGTGCTGCGCGAGTACGAGCGCGGCGTCATCTTCATGCTCGGGCGTTTCTGGAAGGTCAAGGGCCCGGGCCTGATCATCGTCATCCCGATCATCCAGCAGATCGTGCGCGTGGACCTGCGCACCGTCGTCATGGACGTGCCGAGCCAGGACGTCATCAGCCGCGACAACGTATCGGTCAAGGTCAACGCCGTGCTGTACTTCCGCGTCGTCGATCCGCAGAAGGCCATCATCAACGTCGAGAACTTCCTCGAGGCCACCAGCCAGCTGGCGCAGACGACGTTGCGCAGCGTGCTGGGCCAGCACGAGCTGGATGAGATGCTGGCCGAGCGCGAGAAGCTCAACCATGACATCCAGGAGATCCTCGATACGCAGACCGATGCCTGGGGCATCAAGGTGGCCAACGTCGAGATCAAGCACGTCGACCTGGACGAGAGCATGATCCGCGCCATCGCCCGCCAGGCCGAGGCCGAGCGCGAGCGCCGCGCCAAGGTCATCCATGCCGAGGGCGAGCTGCAGGCCTCGGGCAAGCTGCTCGAGGCGGCCCAGATGCTGTCGAAGCAATCGCAGGCGCTGCAGCTGCGCTACCTGCAGACGCTGACCGAGATCGCCACCGAGAAGAACTCGACCATCGTCTTCCCGCTGCCGATGGAACTGGTCGAGCCCTTCCTGAAAAAGCAGGGCGGCAAGACCTAGAGCCCTTTTTCGTCGTCCCTGACCATCGGCACGAAGGCCACCGGCAACACCGGCCTTCCTGCCACCTCCCCGTCCGCCTGTTTCTGCAGGCGCAGCAGGTCCTGCGTAAAGCCCGGCTCGCCGACGGGGATCACCATGCGTCCGCCCGGCCCGAGCTGGGCGAGCAGGCTCTCCGGCACCTCGGGGGCCGCCGCCGTGACGATGATGGCGTCGAACAGCACGGGCTCCGGCCAGCCGTCGTAGCCGTTGCCGACCCTGGCCTCGACATTGTCGATGCCGAGGCCGGCCAGCGTCTTCCTGGCCTTGTCCAGCAACTCCGGCACCACCTCGACCGTGCATACCCGGTGGGCCAGCATCGCCAGCACGGCCGTCTGGTAGCCGCAGCCGGTGCCGATCTCCAGCACCGTGTCCGTGGGCTTGAGATCGAGCAGGTCCGTCATCAGCGCCACGATATAGGGCTGGGAGATGGTCTGGCCAAAGCCGATCGGCAGCGGGTAGTTGCCGTAGGCGGAACCCCGCGACCACAGCGGCACGAACAGGTGGCGCGGCACCTGGCGCATCGCCGCCTCGACCCGTTCGCTCAGGTGATCCCGCCCGGTATAGCGGCTGGTGGCGCGCATGTCCGCCTGGATCTCGGCCATCAGATTCTCGCGTCTCTGCCGCCATTTCTCGTCGTTCATGCCTGCCCCGATGGCGGCTGCTCCGCCATGCTCAAGTATAGCCGAAGCCCCGAAACGGCACGTGCGCCGGGCAACGGCTTCCGTTATCCTGTGCGCCTTGCCGCGCCGATGCGGACGGTGCGGCCGGAACCCATCAGTTTCGAGGAAGCCCATGAGCCAGAACAGTTTCAATGCCCGCAGCGCCCTGACGGTCGGCGACAAGAGCTATACGTATTACCGGCTTTTTTTT
>DATLWN010000205.1:0-3525 GCA_035576305.1 Mariprofundaceae bacterium | reverse complement strand
GAAGGCGAAGGCGCCGCCGAGCAGCACGGCGCCGAGGCCGTGGCCGGGATTGACCTTCGAGGTGTCCAGGCGCGCCTCCATCATCAGAAATGGGATGCGGATGACGCCGATGTAGTGCAGGCCGAAGATCATGATCAGCAGCCCGGCGGCCTTGGCGAGCACCGCCATGTGCACCAGCAGCCACTGGCCGATGAACGAGGCGGAGGCCCCGAGGGCGATGAACACCAGGCTGAAGCCGAGCACGAACCACAGCGACTGGGCCAGCACGTGCCGCCGTGCGTGCCCCTGCCCGGGGGCGTCGCTCTGCAGGGCGTCCACGGAGACACCGCTGATGTAGGACAGGTAGGCGGGCACCAGCGGCAGCACGCACGGCGACAGGAAGGACAACAGGCCGGCCAGCAGGGCGCCGGCGAAGGTGACATCAATCATGCTCAGACTCCTGGATGGCGGCCGCCCCGGCGAGCCAGGCGGCATAGGCGGCGGAGGCCGAGGCGTCGATGCGGACGATCTCCGGCAGCTCGTACGGGTGGTGCGCCTCGAGCCAGCGCATGACCTCATTGGCCCGTTCGGGGGAGGTCTTGATCTGGATCAGGGATTCGCCGGCCTCCTCCACGCTCCCCTGCCAGCGATAGAGCGAACGGATGCCGGGGAGCATCTGCACGCAGCCGGCCAGCCGCTGCTCCACGAGGGATCGGGCCATCTGCCGGGCGGCATCCTCACTGTCGACCGTGGTCAGGATCAGGCAGATTTCCCCGGACATGCGGCGCAGCCTACGCCGAAACGGCGGCATTGACAGCCGCACTTTTAATCGGGGCCGTGATTCGCCTGACGCTGCATCGGCTGCTAGATTGGTCCAGACTTCATGGATGGGGGGATGCCATGTCTGAAGAAATCATGTCGGTTCTTGATGAGCACCGCCTGTTTCCGCCGCCGCAGCGGCCGGACGCACGGCTGCCTTCGCTCGAGCATTACCATGCCCTGTACCGCCGTTTCGCCGAGGACATGGAGGGCACGTGGGCCGAACTGGCCAGGGAGCACCTGAGCTGGCAGAAGGATTTCTTCCAGGTGCTGGACCGCACGCGGGCGCCGTTCTTCCGCTGGTTCGGCGACGGGGCGCTGAACGTCTCCGAGAACTGCCTGGACCGGCATGTGCAGGCGGGGCTCGGCGAGCGCACCGCCATCATCTGGGAAGGGGAGCCCGGCGAGGTCCGGCGCATCTCCTACAGCGAACTGCTGGCCGAGGTGTGCAGGGCCGCCAATGCCATGCGGGAGCTCGGCATCGACGCCGGCGACCGGGTGGTGATCTACATGCCGATGATCCCCGAGGCGGCCATCGCCATGCTGGCCTGCACCCGCATCGGCGCCACGCATTCGGTGGTGTTCGGTGCCTTCTCAGCGCAGGCGCTCAGGGAACGCATCATGGATGCCGGCGCCCGCCTGGTGATCACCGCCGATGGCGGTTATCGCCGCGGCGAGGTGCATGCGCTGAAGCCCAGTGTCGACGAGGCCCTGTCGCGGGACTGCGAGAGCGTGCAGCACGTGCTGGTGGTGCGCCGCGGCGACAATGCGGTCGAATGGCATGAGGGCCGGGACCTGGACTGGCACGAGGTCATGGGCGCGCAGCCGGCGACCTGTCCCGCCGAGGCGGTGGATGCGGAGCATCCGCTGTTCATCCTCTATACCTCCGGCTCGACCGGCAAGCCCAAGGGCATCGTGCACAGCACCGCCGGTTACCTGCTGTGGGCGAGGCTGACCATGCAGTGGGTGTTCGACTTCCAGCCGGAGCAAGACGTGTTCTGGTGCACGGCGGACATCGGGTGGATCACCGGGCATTCCTATTCGGTATACGGACCGCTGGCCTGCGGCGGCACCACGCTGATGTACGAGGGGGTGCCGACGTTCCCGGACCCCGGCCGGCTGTGGAAGATCTGCGAGGACCACGGGGTGACGCTGTTCTATACCGCCCCGACGGCGATCCGGGCCCTGATCAAGGCCGGCGAGGCCTGGCCGGCGAAATACGATCTGGGGCGGTTGCGCGTGCTGGGAACGGTCGGCGAGCCGATCAATCCGGAGGCCTGGATGTGGTATCACCGCGTCATCGGCGGCGGGCGCTGCCCCATCGTCGACACCTGGTGGCAGACCGAGACCGGCGGCCACATGATCGCGCCGCTGCCGTTCGCCACCCCGACCAAGCCCGGTTCGGCCACCCTGCCCCTGCCCGGCATCTTCGCCGAGGTGGTGGACGACAAGGGCGTGCCGATGATGCCGGACGTCGGCGGCCTGCTGGTGCTGACCGAGCCGTGGCCGTCGATGCTCCGGGGCATCTGGGGCGACGAGCAGCGCTATGTCGATACCTACTGGCGCCGCTTCGGCGGCCGCTATTACTTTGCCGGCGACGGCGCGCGCCGGGATGCTGACGGCTATTTCTGGATCATGGGGCGCGTCGACGACGTGCTCAACGTCTCCGGGCACCGGCTCGGCACCATGGAGATCGAGTCGGCACTGGTCTCGCACGAGGCGGTGGCCGAATCGGCGGTGGTGGGCAGGCCGGACGAGGTCAAGGGCGAGGCGGTCTGCGCCTTCGTCGTGCTCAAGACCAAAGCGGACGATGTCGAGGCGCTGAAGCAGGCGCTGCGCCAGCATGTGGCCGAACAGATCGGGCCGATCGCCAAGCCCGACGACATCCGCTTTGCCGACGGCCTGCCCAAGACCCGCTCGGGCAAGATCATGCGCAGGCTGTTGCGCGACATCGCCGCCGGCCGCGACATCAAGCAGGACATCAGTACCCTGGAGGATCAGGCCGTGATCCGCCAGCTGCAGCAACCATGAACGCCGCCTGACCGGTCCGGCGCCATGCCCCACCAACACCTGTTCCGGCATCCGGTCGGCATCTTCCCCGCCCGGGCCCGCTGGTATCTGGCCGGGGTCAGCATGCTGGCGCTGCTGCTGGTGGCGGCGCATTTCGCCATCCAGGTGCACACGCAGGACCTGGCACGGACCACCGTGGGCCAATGGCTGCGCCGCTCCGGCGGCAGCGTGGATCAGGTGCGCTTCCACCTGCTGCGCAATGCCCTGACCCTGGACGGGGTGCGCCTCGAATCCGGCGGCATATCGCTGTCCATCCCCGAGATGCTGCTGTACGGCAGGGTCGATTCCCTGCTCGGCGGCCATCCGGTGCTGTCCCGGGTGACGTTGACGGCGCCCAGGCTGCAAATGCAGGCGGCGGCTGCGCTGCGCCTGCTGGCCTCCGAGCCGGGATCCGGCGACACCATGTTCGACCAGGTATGGCGGCTGGCCCGCCATCTGGAGATCCGGGGAGGGGTGCTGGATCTGTCGGCGGGGCCGGGGGATGGCCGTCGCTGGAGCTTCGACGGCCTGAACCTGTTGATCCGGGATCAGTCCGGGGGGAGGACGATCCAGGGCGGGTTCTCCTATCACGGCTCCAGGCTGGCGCTGCAAAGCCGGATGCAGCCGGGCAGCGGCGGCGCGGACGGCGAGATATCCGTCAGCTGGGACCGGCTGGAC
>DATLWN010000204.1:0-5134 GCA_035576305.1 Mariprofundaceae bacterium | reverse complement strand
GGTGCGCAACCTCGAACATCTGCGCGAACAGCGCGCCGCCCGCCGCCTGCGCGGCGGCGACGTTGAGCTGCGCGTGGCCTCCGGCATCAAGCCGGGGCGGATGCTGATCGAGGCATCGGGGCTGACGCACCATCTCGGCGGCAAGACCATCGTCCGCGATCTCGACCTGAAGATCATGGCCGGCGACCGCATCGGCCTGGTCGGACCGAACGGCATCGGCAAGACGACGCTCTTGCGCCTGCTGCTCGGCGAGATGCCGCCCGAGCAGGGGAGGATCCGGCACGGGGCGCGCCTGGAGCCGGCCTTCCTCGAGCAGCTGCGCGAGCTGGACCCGGACAAGAAGCTGAAGGATGTGCTGCTGCCGGACGGCGGGCAGTACGTCTATGTGGCCGGCGTGCATCCCAGGCATGTGGTCGGTTACATGCAGGATTTCCTGTTCGACCGGGAGCGGCTGCACACGCGCGTGGCCGCACTTTCCGGCGGGGAGCGCGGCAGGTTGCTGCTGGCGCGGCTGCTGCTCAGGCCGGCGAACCTGTTGGTGCTGGACGAGCCGACCAACGATCTGGATATCGGCACGCTGAACGTGCTGGAGCACGCGCTGGCCGACTACGACGGCACGGTGATCCTGGTGTCCCACGACCGCGCCTTCATGGATCGCGTCGTTTCCCGCGTGCTGGCCTTCGAGGGCGACGGGTGCATCGTGCCGATCGAGGGCGGATGGTCGGATTACGCCGCCTGGAAGGCCAGGCAGGCGCCCCAGCCAGCGGCCCCGTCCGCACAGAAGCCGAAAGCCGAGGTGCGGACAAACAAGCCGGCAACCAAGCTTTCATACAAGGAGCAGCGCGAGCTGGATGCGTTGCCGGAGCGTATCGAGGCCCTGGAGTCCGAGAAGGCGGCCATCGAGGCTCGCTTCTGCGATCCGGAGTATTTCGCCCGCGATGCCGACGGCTTCATGGTCGACCAGCAGCGCCTGGCCGGGCTCGAGGGCGAGCTTTCCGGGGCGTATGCGCGCTGGGAGGAGCTGGAGACCAAGCAGGAGGCGCTGGCGGTATAAGCCGCTGCCGGCCGCCTACAGCCAGCCCTTCTTCTTGAAGTACCACAGCGGGGCGATGCCGCTGAGCACCATCAGGATCAACGCCAGCGGGTAGCCGTAGCGCCAGCTCAGTTCCGGGATGAAGTGGAAGTTCATGCCGTAGATGCTGGCGATCAGGGTCGGCGGCAGGAACACCACGGCGGCGATCGAGAAAATCTTGATGATCTGGTTCTGCTCGATGTTGGTGAAGCCGTGCACGGCCCCCATCAGGAAGTTGACCTTGTCGAACAAAAAGGCCGTGTGCGGCATCAGCGAGTCGATGTCGCGCAGCAGCTCCTGCGCCAGTTCCTGGGTTTCGGATTCCAGGCGCGAGCTGCGCTCGGTGAAGGTCAGGGCGCGCTGGGCATCGAGCAGGCTCAGGCGCACCTTGCCCGTGATGTCCTCGAACTTGGCGATATCCCCGAGCAGCACATGCATCTCGGTATCCTTGCGACCGAGCACCGCCTGGCTGACCGGCTCCAGCCCCGTGTACACCGTTTCCAGGATATCGGCCAGATGGTCGATCTTGTATTCGAACAGGCCGAACAGGATGCTCGTGGCGTCATGCGCGATGTCCGACTGGCGGCCGGCGGCCTGGCGGAACAGGCGGAAGGTGGCCAGTTCCTGTTCGTGCAGCGTGAACAGACGGCGGTGGTTCAGGATGAAGGCGGCCGAGACGTTGACCGTCGTGTCCTCGAACTCGTGCAGGAACAGCGAGTGGATGTGCAGGCCGTCATCGTCGCGGAAGAAGCGGGAGCTGGCCTCGATCTCGATGATTTCCTCGGTGTTCGGCAGGCGGATGCCATAGGCGCGCTCGACCAGCAGGCGGTCCTCCGGCGTCGGATCGACCAGATCGATCCAGATGGCGTCGTCCGGCAGGGGGGCCTGATCGGCAGGCACCTGGGCCAGGCGGCCATCCTCCAGCCGGTAGATCGTCAGCATGCGGGCGCGCTCCTCTCCATAGCACCAATATTGCAGATGCCCGCGGTTTTTCAATGTCCGGAATGGTGCGAGGGTCTATGCTATCGATGGTCGGCCGATGCCGGCGGAGGACGCATGACCAAGCATACGCTGTTGCCCGAGGGCGAGGAGCTGCGCCGGGCCGTGCAATGGATCGGCGAGCATGGCGAGCATACGCTGGCTGCCGTCGAGGAGGCCTGCCGCCGCTTCGACCTGTCGCCGGCGGACGAGGATTTCCTGATCCGCCATTTCGTGCAACAGAAGCCGGAAAAGGGTCCCAAATAATGTTCATCGCACAATTGCGGGCAAGGTGTCTTTGAACAATGCTTTTGATCCCCCGCTAGCAGGCTGCCGATACAAATGTTCGACATCGGAAAAGAGCGGCAGCGCCGCGGCCGATGTCGAACATGCAGGATCGGGGACCCGTAGGGCAGGCTGGTTCCGGGGTGCCCTTCTTTGGTCCTTTCTTGGGCACGCAAGAAAGGACAAGTAAATTCATCGTTCGCTTGCGTGCAACAAAGCAGTCCACGCGCACAAGGCCTTGCAGTAAGACCCTAGTCCCCCCTGTGCATCTGGATCAGGCGGAACACCTCCAGGCGCGAGGCCGGGTTCTTCAGGAACGAGCCGGTCAGCTTCGAGGTGGTGGTCCATGAGTTGGGCTTGCGCACGCCGCGGTGGCACATGCAGAAATGCTGGCACTGGATGACCACGGCCACGCCCTTCGGCTGCAGCACCTCCTCGATGACCTGCGCGATCTGCATCGTCATCTTCTCCTGCACCTGCAGGCGCTTGGCGAAGACGTCGACGACGCGGGCCAGCTTCGACAGGCCGACGACGCGGCCGTCCGGGATGTAGGCGACGTGGGCCTTGCCGACGAAGGGCGCCAGGTGGTGCTCGCAGTGGCTGTGCACGTCAATGTCGGAGACCAGCACGATCTCGTCATAGCCCTCGACCTCCTCGAAGGTCTTCATCAGGTGTTCGCGCGGGTCCTCGGTGTAGCCGGAGAAGTATTCCTTGAACGCGGCCAGCACGCGCTTGGGCGTGTCCGCGAGCCCCTCGCGGTCCGGATCGTCGCCCACGTACTCGAGCAGGGCGCGCACATGCCCCATGGCCTCGACGTTTTTGGGGTCGCTCGGATCGAAGGGGATGCTGGAGTCGAAATCGTCGTTCATGCGGGACGTCCTTTGCTGACTGTTGCCCCGAGGCTAGCGCATCGGGCATGGTTTCTCATCCCTGCCGCGGCAGGGTCTTTGAAGAACCATGGCGGAGGCGAGGGCGATGCGGGTGGACCTGTTGCGGCATGGGGCGCTGGAGGGCGGGGTGCGATACCGGGGGACGGTGGACGATCCGCTGACCGCGGAGGGGCGCGCCGCCATGGAGGCGGTGTGGGCACAGCTGGCCGGGGACGTCGATCGCATCATCGCCTCGCCCTTGTCCCGCTGTGCCGGGCCGGCCCGGGCCTGGGCGGAGCAGGCGGGGGTGCCGCTCGTCATCGAGCCGAATCTTTCCGAGATGCGCTACGGCGACTGGGAGGGGCTCTCCGCGGATGAGATCCGCGCCCGTTTCCCGGGCATGCTGGAGCGCTGGCGAGCCAACCCCGAGGGCATGCGCATCCCCGGGGCGGAGACGGTGGCAGAGCTTGAGGCGCGCATCGCGGCGTTCTGGGAGGGCATGCGCGCCGAGGGCGAGGGCGGGCGCCTGCTGGTGGTGGCCCATTCGGGCAGCCTGCGCATGCTGATCGCGCATGTGCTGGGGGCGCCGGTGGTGACCACCCGCCGCCTGGCCATGCCCTATGCCTGCTGGAGCCGCATCACCGTGCGCCAGGGGCAGGCGAGCCTGGTTTTCCACAATCATCCCGCCCCGCCGCCCGGCGAGGGGATTTTGGTGTAAATATCGCTTGCGAAAGCAAATAAGCCTTTCCTATATTGCCGGCTGGAGGGGTTGATCATGCCGGCACCGTCGGTGCGGGCTGATACGACAGGAGGAGGCCTTCATGATGGGCAGAGTATGGATCGGTGTGTTTCTGATGGCTGTTTTTGCCGGTATTCCTAATCTCAGGGCCGATGAGCAGGCCGACCTGACGAAGCAGCTCAACGATCTGAAGGCTCAGTACCAGAGCCTTGAAGCGGACCGCGCGCATCTGGCGCAGCGCAAGAGCGACCTGAAATGGACGGCGCAGCAGCTGACGCCCAAGATCAGCCAGTACAAGGCGGATCGTGCCAACCTGGATTCGCGCATGGCCCAGCAGAAGGCCAGGGTCGATTCCCACAATTCCCGCTGCTCCGGATCGTTCACGGACGGGAATTACGTGAACCAGTGCAATGAGGAAGCCAGTCAGATGAATGCGGAATCCGCTTCCCTGAACAACGAGAACGACAGCCTGAACCAGACCCTGGATCTGCTGAAGAAGGCCGTGCAGACGCAGCAGGAACAGGAAAAACTGGTGTACGACCAGGACAAGAAGGATTACGACGAGCAGGTGCGGATCTACAACCTCGAGACGAAGATCCTGACGAGGCTGAAGCAGATCGCCGGCCAGAACGACAGCTGCAAGGAGGCGATCGCCGCGGTGGATGCGAACCCCAACAACGAGGCGGCCAAGGAAAGGATGCATGCGGTGTGCGGCGCCATGTTCGATGGCAACAGGCCCTAGGTGCGGCGAATCTCTAAGCGGATGCGAAGGGTGGGACGCCGGCGCATGGGTGAAGGCGACCGGGCATGATGTTCATCCATTTCCTGGAGGACAACCCGGTCATCGACGGGTTCATCGTGCTGGTGCTGCTGATCACCGTCGTGCCGGCGGGGATGGGCTGGTACCGCCGGCGCCATCCACCTGCCGAAACGGAGCAGGCCGATGTGATCCGGCAGCCGCGCGAGTCACGCTTCCTCGGCACCCAGATGGATCTCGCCATCCTGGTGATCGGATTGCTGCTGCTGCTGGCATTGATCCACTGGATCAGGGGGTTGTTTTCCTGAAGGCAGCAGCCGGTGGATGCGAGGGTGGTGATGAGGAAATCCCCTGTCTTTCCTGCCGGCCGGATATGGCGGGGTTCCCATTGTTCGGAGGTTGTTTGACATGACGACATGGATCGAACGCACGGC
>DATLWN010000203.1:0-1662 GCA_035576305.1 Mariprofundaceae bacterium | reverse complement strand
GGCAGCGAGATTCCGGACAACACCGCGCATGCCGTGCCGGCCCGTGGAGACAGGCTGGTGTCGGCCAGCATCGGCGATGCGACCACGCTGATCCCGATGCTGGCCGGGGATGCCGCCAGCCAGGACGTGGCGGGACAGCTTTACCTGCCCCTGCTCAAGTACGACAAGAACCTGAACCTTGTCGGCCAACTGGCCGAGTCCTGGCAGGTTTCCAAGGACAACCTGACGCTGACCTTCCATCTCCGGCCGGGGCTGAGATGGACCGACGGCAAGCCGTTCACCTCGGCCGATTGCCTGTTCACCCTGAAACTGATGCAGGATGCGCACACGCAAAGCCCCTTCAAGTCGGACTACGACAAGATCACGCACTTCGAAGCGCCCGATGCCCTCACCTTCGTGGTCCATTATGCCGAGCCGTTCTCCCCCGCCCTGTCGACCTGGGCCTCGCTGGCCATCCTGCCCGCGCATGTCTTCAAGGGTGTGGACATCATGAACACACCGCTTTCGCGGCATCCCGAGGCCACCATCGGGCCCTATACCCTCAAGGCTTGGGAAGCCCAGCAGAGCATCCTGATGCGCGCCAACCCCGGCTACTATGATGGGCCGGTGTGGATCACCGAGCGGTTGACCCGCATCATCCCCGATACCTCGACCCAGTTCCTGGAACTGGCGGCTGGGCACCTGGATTCGATGAACCTGACGCCGATCCAGTACCGCCGCCTGTTCGACACCAAGCCGACCCTGCGCCGGGACTATAAGCGCTACCGTTACCTCGGGTTCGGCTACACCTACCTGGGCTTCAACCTGAAGCGCCCGCCGTTTGACGACGCGCGCGTGCGCCGGGCCATCACCTATGCCATCGACCGCCAGGAGATCGTGGACGGCGTGCTGATGGGGCTCGGCGACGTCATCGCCACGCCCTACAAGCCCGGAACCTACTGGGTCGACACATCCATCCGCCCCCGTCCGTACGATCCGCAGAAAGCGAAGCAACTGCTGGCCGAGGCCGGCTGGACGGACCATGACGGCGACGGCCTGATCGACAAGGACGGCAGGCCTTTCCGCTTCACCATCCTGACCAACAACGGCAACCGGCAGCGTGCCGACGCCGCGATCATCATCCAGAAGCGCCTCAAACAGGTCGGCATCGACGTGCAGATCCGGCTCGTCGAATGGTCCTCGTTCATCTCCAATTTCATCGATACGCACCAGTTCGATGCCGTGATCCTCGGCTGGGGCCTGTCACCGGAGCCCGACCAGTTCAGCATCTGGCATTCCTCGCAGACCGGGCCGCACCAGTTCAACTTCATCTCGTATGCCAACCCGATCGTCGACAAGGCGCTCGTGGATGCCCGGCGTACATTCGATCCCGCCCGGCGCAAGCGCGATTACGACCTGATGCAGGAACAGATCCACCAGGATGCGCCGATCGTGTTCCTGTTCGCCCCCTATTCGCTGCCGGTCATGCACAGGCGCATCCACGGTATCGAGCCCGCCCCGGCCGGCATCGGCTGGAACAGCGAGCACTGGGACGTGCCGGCCGCCGAGCAGAAATACCACGTCGACGTCGAAACCCCGTAGCGCCGCGTTGCCAGGGCTCCGGAAACCGGAGAACGCGGACATAATCCGTTGATCAGGTCCAAAGTGGCCGATGCATGATAA
>DATLWN010000202.1:0-1599 GCA_035576305.1 Mariprofundaceae bacterium | reverse complement strand
GGCACATGCTGATGGCCGCCGGCATCAAACCGGGCAGGGCCATGGGCGAGCTGCTGCATCGGGCCTACGAGGCCCAACTCGACGGTGCCTTCGATTCCGGGGCCGCGGCCGAGGCCTGGATACGTGGGCAAATACGGCCGGATCGGGCACCGGAATAACACACATTCCGAGCATTGCTTTTTCCTCATTCGCCCCTATGATCCGCGCCGGGGAGGCATGATAAAGGATAGGAAGGAAATCCGATGAGAATCCACTACCGCCGCTTCCAGGACGCCTCCGTCAGCGAAAGAATCCTAGACTCCATGTTCCTGCTGACCATCGGCGTCGGCATGCTGTTCGCACTGTACTACGTCTACGTCACCCATCAGGGCAACGACGGCAAGCCGGGGCTGTCGGTGGCGGATATCCGCATCGCCTATTACGGCAAGCACCAGCAGACGCGGCTGGGTGCGGCCATCACCGGGCCGATGTCCGATCGCTTCGACAATCCCGATCAGCAGCAGGTCATCCTGAAATGGATCGACAGCGGCGCCTCCGAAGAGGGCTACACGCGCGACGTGGCGCCGATCGTCAACAGCCGCTGCATCATGTGCCATTCGGCCGAGGCGGGCATGGGCCTGCCGCCGCTGACCAGCTATGAAGACATCAAGAAGCTGACGAAGATGGATACCGGCGCCTCCCTCGAAAGCCTGGTGCGCGTGTCGCACATCCACCTGTTCGGCATCGCCTTCATCCTGTTCTTCCTCGGCCGCCTGTTCATCATGTGCGAGATGCCGGTGATCCTCAAACGCATCACCGTCGCCATCCCCTTCCTGGCCATGCTGGCCGACATCCTGTCGTGGTTCGCCACCAAGATCCTGCCCGGCTTCGCCTACGTGGTCATGATTGCCGGCGCCATGCTGTACCTGTCGATCGCCATACAGATCGTGGTCAGCCTGTACCAGATGTGGTTCTACAAGCCGAAAGCGGTGTCGGCCGAAACGCCGCCGTCCGAAACCTGAGGCCCGTACCACAGCATCCGCCTCTGCTAGAGTCCGGAAATACCCCCCCAAGGAGCATCCCATGAACAAGACCATCCTCTCCGCCGTCATCGCCTCGGTCGCGCTGCTGGCCGCCTCACCCGCCTTCGCCTCGGACATGCCGGGCGCGAAGATCTTCAAGGGCAAGTGCAAGATGTGCCACGAACTCGACAAGAAGAAGGTCGGCCCGGCCGTCAAGGACATGAACAAGGATCCCGCCGTGTTGAAGCAGACCATCATCACCGGCCGCGGGCAGATGCCGAAATTCGGCCACAAGCTGTCGGCCGAGCAGATCGACGAGGTCGTGGCCTACCTGCAGAGCGTGCAGGGCAAGTAAGGCCGGAAGGCGGCCGGCGGTCCCGTGCCGCCGGCCTGCCGCAACGGGTGACAAGCCGGACCGCCATGGCATAATCCGAGAACATCGGCCCGCCGGGCCGCGGGGACGCAATGCATGCTTAAATGGATCAGCCTGACCTTCGTATTGCTGACGCTCGGCTGGGGCCAGGCCTGGGCGGCCGGCAACGATATGCCGGACGGCAAGAAGCTGTATGAGACGAACTGCGCCGCCTGCCACGGCATG
>DATLWN010000201.1:0-6656 GCA_035576305.1 Mariprofundaceae bacterium | reverse complement strand
TGTACCAGGAGCTGGCCGCACAGGCCGGGGTGATGATCGTCTCCGCCCGCTACATGCGCCAGCTGGCGAAAGGCACGGCCCAGGACCTGCTGCCGGTCGGCGAGGGCGCTGCCTACCGGGACCTGAAGGACTGGCGGCGGGCCGAGGGGCTCTCCCCGCAGCCGGACGTGGTGATCGTCAGCGCGAGCCTCGACATTCCCGCTGCGGCCCTGGCGCGCATCGCGGATCGCCGTATCCTCGTTGCCACCAGCGCCGATGCCGATGCATCCGCGGCCGCAGCACTCAGGCAGCAGGGGATCGAGGTGGTCAGCGCCGGAATGACCCGGGTGGAGGGGCAGGCGCTGAGGCAGGCGCTGGCGGCCATGGGTTACCGCAGTGCCTACATGATCGCCGGTCCGGCGGTGCACCGCACGCTGCTGGCCGCCGGCGCCATCGACCGGCTGTTTTTGACCACGCGCCACCGCCTGCTGGGCGGCGGGGTGTTCAGCACCATCGTCGAGGACGACCTACCGGCACCGGTGCGCCTGAGCCTGAAGGCGATGTACCTGGACGCCGAGGGCGATCAGCATTTCGCCGATTATGGCATCGACAGGGGAGCATGATGGACATCGACATCTACGGCATCAGTAACTGCGACACCATCAAGAAGGCGCGCACCTGGCTGGCCGTCCAAGGCGTCGCGCATACCTTCCACGATTACGGGAAGGAGGGCGTGGATCGCGAGCTGCTGGTCCGCTGGTGCGATGCGGCCGGCTGGGAGGCGCTGCTGAACCGCCGAGGCACGACCTGGCGCCGCCTTCCCGAGGGCGAGCGGGAAGGCGTGGACCGGGAGCGCGCGCTGGCGCTGATGATGGCGCATCCGTCGCTGATCAAGCGCCCGGTGCTGATGGTCGGAAACACCATCGAGCTCGGCTTCTCCGGGGATCGCTACCGGGAGCTGTGCGCATGAGCACGCATCACCACGAGCGCCTGTATATCCCCGGCCCGGCCGGCCGGCTGCAGGCCTTGTACCAGCCGGGGGAGGGAGCGGCCGTCGTCGTCTGCCACCCGCACCCGCAGTTCGGCGGCACCATGCGCAACAAGGTCGTGTACTGGATGGCCCGCGCCTTCGAGGATCTCGGCTGCGCCGTCGTCCGCTTCAATTTCCGCGGCGTGGAATCCAGCGAGGGCAGCTTCGGCGAGGGCATCGGCGAGGCCGACGATGCCGGGGCGGTGCTGGACTGGCTGGGCGAGCGCCATCCGGGCCAACCCTTGTGGCTGGCCGGCTTCTCCTTCGGTTGCTACGCCGGGCTGCAGGCGGCGAGACGCGATGCGCGCGTGGCCCGCATGTTCGCGGTGGCGCCGGCGGTCAACCACTGGCCCTTCGATTTCATGGCGGGGGATACGCGGCCGCTGACGGTGGTGCAGGGGCGTAACGATGAGATCGTGCCCTTCGATCAGGTGGCGGCCTGGGTCGAGGGCCTGGCGCAGGCCGACTTCCATGCCATCGCCGGTGCCGGGCACTTCTTCCCGGAGCACATGGAGGCGATGGCCCGCTGCCTGGTCAGCGGGGTCAGCGTCAACGGATCCTAGCGAACCGTCTTGATGACCTCGCCGACGGCCGGCAACTCGTTCAAACCCATGCCGTTCAGCGCCGCCAGCTTGTCGGCGGTGAAGCGGCCGAGGATCAGATGCGAGCGCGCGGCCAGCCCCTGCCAGGTGTCCCCTTTGGCCCAGGTGTACAGGTGGATGCGCGGCACGCCGCCGTCGCGCTTCGCATCGTAGGAGCGGAAGCTGTAGGCGACGTCCGAGAAGTCCTTCTGGTTGGCGGCGAAGTCCTTCTCGTCGCACCACATCAGCATCAGGTAGGCGCGCGGGCCGTCGAGGAACACGGTGGCGTCGATCATCGCATTCGATACATGGGGCGCGGACATCGTGACGAAGGTGTGGGCGTAGGCGAAGCGATCCTGCACGCCTGAATCGACGGTGCCCATGTGCCGGGCCGGGAAGATGTCGCGCAGGATGTCGGCGGCCGTCTGGTGCTTCTGCAGCTCCTTGCTGGACAACTGGAAATAGACCTTCTGCTGGCGCTTCTGGGCGGTCAGCGCCTGCGGGCTGTTCTGGATCACCCAGTCGTCCGAGAACCGGATCTGGATGCCCAGCTTCGGGTGCAGGAAGTGCTGGCCGACCACGGCCCCCTGGTCGGGGCTGTCGCCGTAAGGGTAGCCGTCGACGGCCTTGAGCATGGCCAGGCGGTCGGTCTCCTCCGGGCCGTGCGGCTCCTGCTTGGCGGCAGCCACCGCCTCGAGGATGCGCTTCTCGGTCTCCGGATGGGTGGAGAAGGCGCCGTGGTATTCCTCGGGGGCCTTGCCGGTGGTGTCCTTCTGCTCCTTGGCCTGGATGTCCTCCAGGCGCTTGAGCGTGCGCAGGATGCCGGCGGTGGCGTTCGGGTCGTAACCGGCGGCCGTGATGTACTTGATCGACAGCTGGTCGGCCTGCAGCTCGTCCTCGCGGCCGTAGCCGGTGATGATGGCGGTGGCCAGCAGGTTGCCGAGCTGGTCCGCGCCGTAGGGAACGGGCACGAAGATCGATGCCACGGCCATGCCGAGGTTGTAGGCCTGCGCCTTGGTGTATTGCTGCACGGCATGGCGCGCCGTGACGTGGCCGATCTCATGGCCGAGCACGGCGGCCAGCTCCGCCTCGCTGTTCATGTGCGTCAGCAGGCCGCGGTCGACGTAGATGTAGCCGCCGGGCAGTGCGAAGGCGTTGATCTCGGCGTCATCGACGACGTGGAAGCGGTAGAACAGCTCCGGCCGGTCCGACACCTTGGCCACGCGCTGGCCGACGCGGTCCACATAGCGCACCAGCGGATCGTCGTCGGGCAGCAGCGGCATGTTCCTGGCCACCTGAGCCGCGGCCGCCGCCCCCAGCGCCAGCTCGTCCTTCTCGCTCATCAGCACGAATTCGCTGTGCTTGCTGACGGGGTTGGTGGCGCAGCCGCCGAGGATCAGGGCGGGGCAGACCAGGATGCAGGCGACGAGGGCGAAACGCTTCATGGCATAGAGATGATGGAAAGGTTGAACGGCGAATGCAATGCCAGGTACAGGCGGTTCTTGCCCGAGACGCGCACGGTGCCGCGCACGCGCACCCGGGTTCCCGCCGCCAGGGCGAGCCTTCCCGAAAAGTAGCGGCGGTAGGCGCGGGGGATGCTGACGTTCAGCCGCGCCATACGGAAGCCGAGGCCGTTTCTCTGCATCCGCGTCACCGTGCCCTCGACGACGCGGAACTGGCCGGCCTCGGCGCGGGAAACCTCGGTGGCGGCGAGCACCCGGAAACGCCCGGTGGCCCAGATGCCGAGCCGGCTCGAGCGCGCCGTATCCTCCTCACGCAGCAGCGCGTCCGCGTGCAGGAAGTTCGGGGGGAAGAGATAGACGTGGGCCAGGCCTTCCTTCACGAGCAGGCCGTCGATCCAGGTGCCGTCGCGCAGGTAGACGTGGGCGAGCAGGCGGCCGTAGACGTCGCGGTGCACCTCGTCGGTCTGCAGCCGCACCTCCTGGCCGAGGACCAGCGCCCTGAGCCGATTCCCGGCCTCTTCGCCGAGCGGCTGGCCGGGCTCGTTGTCGTGCGCCACCTCCGGGGCATTGATGCCGAGAAGGCGCACCTTCTCGCCATCGTCGGTGCGCAGGGTGTCGCCGTCGTAGACATAGGCCACGTGCGCCCACTGGTCGGGTCCGACGATGGACAGCGTGCCGGCGACGGAGGCATGCGGTATGGCCGCTGACAGCAGCAGCGCAATGGCGAGCAGGCGTGCCCGCATCAGGACCCGGGTCAATCGATGCTCAGGCTGCCGACCAGGTCATGGTAACGGGATAGGCCGTGGCGGCCGAGATATGCTGTCAGGCCGTCCAGCACCTTGCCGCACAGCAGCGGATCGTAGAACAGGCCGGTGCCCAGTCCCAGGGCATCGGAGCCGGCGATGGCGAACTCGAGCGCATCGGCGGGCATGGTCAGGCCGCCCTGGCCGAGGATGGGGATGGCGTGCTTCGCCGCGACCCGGCGCACCTGGTGGATCTTCCACAGCGCCACCGGCTTGATGGCCGGGCCGGAGAGCCCGCCGGAGACGTTGCCCAGCACCGGCCGGCGCGTCTCGGTGTCCACGGCCATGCCGACCAGGGTGTTGATCACCGAGAAGCCGTCGGTGCCGGCCTCGATGCAGGCGCGGGCGATGCCCTGGATGTCGGCGTTGTTCGGCGACAGCTTGGTGATCAGCGGCTTGTTCGTCGCCCCCCGCATGGCCTCGACGACCCGGGCGCTCATCGCGGCGTCGTTGCCGAAATGCACGCCGCCGGCCTTGACGTTCGGGCAGGAGATGTTGATCTCCATGGCGGTGACCGGCGAGTCGTCGAATATCCTGGCCACCTCGGCGTATTCCTCGACGGTCGCACCATTGACGTTGGCCCAGAACTGGGTCTCGCCGTGCGGCAGCTTCGGCAGCACCTCGTCGACCACATAGCGCGTGCCCGGGTTCTGCAGGCCGATGGCGTTGAGCATACCGGACGGGGTCTCGTAGACGCGGTGCGGGGCGTTGCCCAGGCGCGGCTCCAGCGTCGTGCCCTTCAGGATCACGGCGCCGACGTCACGGTTCGCGTAGCCCTCGACGCGCGTGTACTCCTCGCCGAAGCCGACGCAGCCGGATAGCAGCACCAGCGGGGTCTGCAGTTTCAGGCCCGCGAAGGTGACGGAAAGATCGACGGAGGGGGAGGCGGACATGGGCGGAAGCATAGCGTCGCCCCTGTCGCGGCGACAGGGGGCAGCAGCGCCAGCACCGAGATGCGTGTGGGGGCCTAGGTGATGGGCACGCGCGGCTTGACCACCAGCACCGGGCATTTGGCATGGCGGACCACCTGTTCGGCCGTCGAGCCCAGCAGCATGTGCATCAGCCCGGTGTGGCCGTGGCTGCCGATGACGATCAGGTCCGCATCCATGCTGTCGGCGAATTCGCAGATGGCGTCGTCGGCGTTCTTGGTGCTCTCGATGACGTGCGTCTGGATGTCCACATCCCCCGGCATGGTCTTCTGCCATTCGCGCAGGCGCTTGCGTGCCGCCTCCAGCCTGTCCTCGGTGAAATCCTCCACGGGCGGCATCATCATCTCCGGCATCTCGCTCTGGTAGACCTGCGGCACCACGACATGCAGCACGTGCAGCTCGGCCTTGAACAGCCGGGCATATTCCAGCGCCGAAGCCACCGCATGCCTACCGTGCGGCGAGAAATCGGTCGGCACCACAATCCGCTTGATCGTCGGCATCGTCACCCCCTTCGATCGCTAGGTTAGACCAATCGGCGCCGATTTGAGCTACAATCGCTGGCACATCATTCGTGCATCAGGAGGCTAAGATGCGAAGACTGACTTGGGGAATGGGTGCGCTGGTCACCGCGATGGGACTGTTGCTGGCGCCCCTGGCGCATGCCGCCGGCGTGGACAGGGCCAAGGCGGCCGACAAGGTGAACGTGGCGGCCCAGGTGCTGAAGGAGATCATGGACACCCCCGACAAGGGCATCCCGAGCGACCTGCTGAGGCAGGCGGCGGCGGTGGCCATCTTCCCGGACGTGATCAAGGCCGGCTTTGTCATCGGCGGCAAGTACGGCCGCGGGGTGATCATCAAGCACGACCCGGGCGCCAACCGCTGGTCCGCACCGGCCTTCTATTCGATCGGTGCCGGATCCCTCGGCTGGCAGATCGGCGCTGAATCGACCGATCTGGTGCTGGTGATCCGCCATCAGCGCGGCGTGGACAGCCTGCTGAAGAACGAGTTCACGCTCGGCGGCGATGCCTCGGTGGCGGCCGGTCCGGTCGGACGCACCGCCGAGGCGTCGACGGACGTGGCGTTGAAGAGCGAGGTGCTGGCCTATTCGCGCAGTCGCGGCCTGTTCGCGGGTATCTCACTGGAAGGGGCCAAGATCAATCCGCTCGACGACTACAACCAGGCCTACTACGGCCGCAAGCTGACCTCGCGGCAGATCCTGATGGAGCACAAGGTGTCGGCACCGGCCTCGGCCAGGAAGCTGATCGAGGAGTTGGAGCGCTACAGCAAGCCGGCGGCCAAGAAGAAGTAGAAGCTGCCTTCGCTGCCGTCACGGCGGCAGCGACATCGCTCTCAATGCGCCTCCAGCCAGATCTTGGCATCCAGGGCGCGCCCGCGGTCCTCGTCGCCTTCCCCGGCCAGCAGCCGGGTGAAGGCCTCGGCTGCGACGGCCGGCGGAGGCACGGCATCGGCCGGCTTGCCCGGATAGGCGCGCAGGAACAACGCGGTGCGCATGTCGCCGGGGTTGAGCGTGAAGAAGCGCAGTGCCGGGTCCGGATGCTCGGCCTGCCACATGGCGGCGGCATAGCCCAGCGCCCGCTTGGCCAGGCCGTAGCCATGCCAGTTGGGGATGTCCCGGTCGATCATGTCGCAGGTGGTGAAGATCACCGTCGCCTTTTCCGCGCGTGCCAGCAGCGGCAGCAGGGTGCGGGTCAACAGGTTCGGCGCCGTCAGGTGCAGGTCCAGCATCTGCCGGAAGTCGTCCGTGCCGACGTATTGCATCGGCGTGCAGTACTTGAGACCGCCGGCGATGTGCGCGATGCCGTCCAGGTGCGGGATATGCTCCTTCAGCGCCGCGAACAGCCTGTCGTATT
>DATLWN010000200.1:0-4618 GCA_035576305.1 Mariprofundaceae bacterium | reverse complement strand
ATCACCCTGGTCAGCGTCAGCTCGACCGGCATCTGTTGATCGGCAAGCAGGCGGATCAGGCCGATGGCGGCCCGACGCAAGCCGTAGGGATCGGCGCTGGCGGTCGGAATCCTGCCGAGATGAAAATAGCCGAGCAATTTGTCGGCGCGTTCGGCGACGGCGATCAGACGAGCCTCGGGCGTGGCGGGAAGCGCATCCTCGGCACCCGCCGGCCGGTAATGCTCGGCGATGGCCTTGGCCACCCCTTCCGGTTCGCCCTGCAGATGGGCATAGATGCCGCCCATATAGCCCTGCAACTCGGGGAATTCGCCGACCAGGCCGGTGGTCAGGTCCGATTTGCACAGATAGGCGGCCCGCTGCACCGTGTTCGCATCGGCACCGATGGCGCCGGCCGCATCGAGCACGAAGTTGCGCAGGCGCGCCACCTGGTCGCCGACGGTGCCGAGGCCGTCCTGGAAGATGATGTCGTTCAGTCGCTCGACACGGGCGTCGAGCGTCTGTTTCGGATCGCGATCGAAATAGAACATGGCATCGGAAAGCCGTGCGTTGACGACGCGGGCATTGCCCTTTGCGACGGTCTGCTGATCCTTCTTTCCCTTGTGCTTTATGTTGGCTACGGCGAAGAACTTGTTGGAACTGTCGCCGACGAGGAAGCAGCGCTGGTGGTTCTTCAGCGTGATGCGGATGACCTCCCTCGGCAATACCACGAACTTCTCATCGAATTCGCACAGGATGGGAACGGGCCATTCCGTCAGGTCGGCGACCTCTTCGAGCAAGGCATAGTCCGGAACGTATCCCGCTGCTTTGGCCATCACGCTGTCGATATGTTTCATGCGCTCGCCCTGCTGCAGCATGACATGCTGTGCCTTCAGCCATTTCTTCGGATCGTCGATGTCGATCTCGCCCTCGCCGCCGAGGATGCGGTGGCCGCGGCTGAGCTTGCCGCTTCCGACGCCGGCGAAGGAGAAAGGGATCACCGTGTCACCCAGGCGGGCGACGATCCAGCGCACCGGGCGGATGAAGGCGTCGTCACGCGCCTCGCCGTCGTTCCATTTCATGCGCTTCGGGCTGGGCAGCCTGCGCAGGATGCCGGGCATGGCCTCGGCCAGGATCTCCGCAGTGGCCCGGCCCGGCCGGTGCACGACGGCCTTCATATAGCGGCCCTTGCCGTCGCCCTTGTCCTCCAGCGTGAAGTCGCCGACGGATAACCCGTTCTTTTTGGCGAAGCCCTCGGCCGCCGGCGTCGGCCTGCCATCCCTGTAGGCGACGGATTCCGGCGGTCCCCAGACGACCTCGTCGCGGTCGGCCTGCCGCGTCGGGCATGCCTTCTGGTAATAAAGGAGGCGCCGGGGCGTGAACGCCTGGCTGAGGGTCGGCGCGTTCGGGGAGATGCCGTTGGTGGCCAGCAGCGATCCGATCTCCTGGCAGAGCGCCTCGTACAACTGCCTGGAAACGCCGGCCGGGATCTCCTCGACGCCGATCTCGATCAAGAGCGGGCGGCTCTGGGCCTTCGTCATGACGCCACCCCCGCATAGGCCTGGGCCACGGTGCGCGCCAGCCCCCTGACGCGGCCGATGAAGCGCGCGCGCTCGGCCACCGAGATCGCCCCGCGGGCATCGAGCAGGTTGAAGGCGTGCGATGCCTTCATCACCTCCTCATAGGCGGGAAGCACCAGCTTGTGTTCGGTCAGGCGCTTGCATTCGGCCTCGGCGCGGTCGAACTGCGTGTGCAGCCAGTTGGTATCCGCCTCGTCGAAGTTGTAGGTGGAGAACTCCACCTCGTTGCGGTGGAAGACCTCGCCGTAGCTGACCTTGGTTCCATCGGGCGCTTCGACCCAGGTCAGGTCGAAGACGTTCTCCACGCCCTGCAGGTACATGGCCAGGCGCTCCAGGCCGTAGGTGATCTCGCCGGGGGTGCGGGTCAGCTCCACGCCGCCCACCTGCTGGAAATAGGTGAACTGCGTGATCTCCATGCCGTTCAGCCAGACCTCCCAGCCCAGGCCCCAGGCGCCGAGCGTCGGCGATTCCCAGTCGTCCTCGACGAAGCGGATGTCGTGCACCGACGTGTCGATGCCGATCTCGCGCAAGGATGCGATGTACAGATCGAGGATGTCGGCGGGCGCCGGCTTCAGGATCACCTGGAACTGGTAGTAGTGCTGCAGGCGGTTCGGGTTCTCGCCGTAGCGGCCGTCGGTCGGGCGGCGGCACGGCTGCACATAGGCGGTGCGCCAGTCCTTGTCGTCGAGGACGCGCAGGAAGGTGGCGGGATGGAAGGTGCCCGCGCCCATGGCGCAGTCATACGGCTGCTGCACCACACACCCCTGTTCGGCCCAGAAGCGCTGCAGGGTCAGGATCAGTTCTTGGAATGTCACGCGCGTGTTACTCCCCGACGATAGACTCGCCATAGCCTAGCGTTACCCTGCATGGGCTGCCAGTTCAAACGGCAACGGAATATGGTATAAATCGTCCCGGGAGCAGGTGATTGCTGTCACGGAGACCGAAAGCGACGGGGTTATGGTCGGTCTCGGGAACAGGAGGTTGATCTATGGCGGTTGATTTTGCATGGCTGGAGCAGCGCATCCTGGGCAGGAGCCTCAGCGATCGTGAAAAGGGGCTGCTCGGCATCATGATCACCGAGCTGCACCTGCCGGCCGGGCAGGCGGTTTGCATCGAGCCCGGAAACGGCGGCACCCTGTACCTGCTGCGCTCCGGCGAGGCGGAGGTGCTTCTGGAATGGGGCGACGAATGCCTGCGCGTGCCGAGTATCTCCGAGGGCGCCCAGCTGGGCGACCTGGCCTCGCTGCTGGACGAATCGGCCTGCGCCACCCTGATCGCCCGCGACGATTGCGTCGCCTACCGCATCCGCCGCCGGGCCTTCGACGCCCTGCTCGCCAGCCGCCAGCCGCTGGCCTGCGACATGGTCTACGGGGTGCTTTCCTGCACCGCCAGCGCCATCCGCGAGCTGCAGATGCGCCGGGCCGGCCAGGTGCCGGGAAAGCGGATTTGAGCCGCGCGGCCGGGCATGCCGGGGTTTGCCTCGCCCCCGGCCGGTAATTATCCTTCCTTGTTCGATGATCGAAGCCGAAATCACCATCCCTGAAAGCCGGGTCCGCTCGCTGGATACGCTGTACATCCGCACCTACGGCTGCCAGATGAACGAATACGATTCCTCGCGCATGGCCGATATGATGCGCGAGGCCTACGGCCTGCGCCTGGTGGCCGATCCCGAGGACGCCGACGTCATCCTGATGAACACCTGCTCGGTGCGCGAGAAGGCCGAGGAGAAGGTGTATTCGGAGCTCGGTCGCTACCGCAAGATCAAGGACAAGCGCCCGGATCTGATCATCGGCGTCGGCGGCTGCGTGGCCCAGCAGGAGGGCGAGCGCATCCAGAAGCGGGCGCCCTATGTCGATATGGTGTTCGGCCCCCAGACCTACCACCGCCTGCCGGAGATGGTGAAGCGCATCCGGCGTGACCGCGTGCACCTGGCGGCGACCGAGATGCCGGAGATCGAGAAGTTCGACCATCTGCCGCAGCCGACGGCCGCCGGCGTATCCGGCTTCGTGACGATCAAGGAGGGCTGCGACAAGTTCTGCACCTTCTGCGTCGTGCCGTACACGCGCGGCCCGGAGCTGTCGCGCCCGGTGGCGGACATCCTGGGCGAGTGCCGGGGGCTGCTGGATGCGGGCAAGCTCGAGCTGACACTGTTGGGACAGAACGTCAACGGCTACCGCGGCGAGGGGCCGGACGGCGAGGAATGGGATTTCACGATGCTGCTGTACGCCGTCTCCCGGCTGCCGGGGCTTGCGCGCCTGCGCTTCACCACCAGCCATCCGATCGAGATGAACGAGGGCCTGGCCGAGGCCTTCGCCGGAATCCCGCAGCTGATGCCCTACCTGCACCTGCCGGTGCAGAGCGGCTCGGACCGTATGCTCAAGGCCAAGCACCGCGGCCACACCCGCGCCCAGTATCTGGACACCATCGCGATGGCGCGCCGCCACTGCCCGGACATTGCGCTGTCCTCCGATTTCATCGTCGGCTTCCCGGGCGAGACGGACGAGGATTTCGCGCAGACGCTGGCGATCGCGCAGGAGGTGCGCTTCGATTCGGCCTTCTGCTTCAAATACTCGCCGCGTCCGGGCACGCCTGCCGCCAAGGCGGAGGATTCGGTGCCGGAGGCGGTCAAGGATGCGCGCCTGCAACAGCTTCTGGAGCTGATGCGCGAGCAGGCACGGGCGGCGCACGCGGCCCATGTCGGCAAGACGCTCGAGGTGCTGGTCGAAAAGACCGGCCGCAATGCGGGCGATCTGGAGGGGCGTACCCCGGATTTCAAGATCGTGCATTTCGCCGGCCGGCCGCGGCAGATCGGCAGCATCGTGCCGGTGCGCATCACCGCGGCCTACGGCCAGTCGCTGCGCGGGGAGCAGCTGCTTGCCGAGTAAGCCCCCGCCACCCTCACTACCGGCATGACGGTCCATCTTTCGCTGACCGATCTGACGCCGGATGCCCTGCGTATCCTGACCGGTACCGACAACCGCATCCTGCGCCGCATCGAGGCGCATTTCGACGTGCATGTGCTCGGCCACGTCGGCGACTGGCACGTCGAGGGCGGCCGGGCC
>DATLWN010000199.1:0-1536 GCA_035576305.1 Mariprofundaceae bacterium | reverse complement strand
CCCGGTCTACCTGTACCACATGAAGCCGGAGACGCTGAATGTGATGACGGCCGAGATCGAACGGCTGAACATCCCCCACCTGCGCATGCTGACGCAGGTCGACGAACTCCTTCTCTAGGATCAGGAAACACCACGCATATGAATTGGCTGACAAGACTCATCGAACTTCCCAAGCAGGCGAAACCCAAGGAGGCCCCGGAAGGCCTGTGGGTGAAATGCCCGAGCTGCAGCGAGGCGATCTACCACAAGGAGCTGATGCGCAGCCAGATGGTGTGTCCGAAATGCGCCCACCATCACCGCGTCGATGCCGCCCAGCGCGCCGAGCTGCTGTTCGACAGGGACACCGTGGAAGCCTACGACGGCCAGCTGCGCTCCGAGGATCCGCTGTCCTTCAAGGACAAGAAGCGCTACCGCGACCGGGTGCGCGATGCCGCGAAGAGCGCCGGTACGGAGGATGCGGTGCGCAACTATGTCGGCGACATCCAGGGGCGCACCGTTTCCGTTTCCATGTTCGAGTTCGGCTTCATGGGCGGCAGCATGGGTTCGGTCGCCGGCGAGAAGATCGTGCGCGGCATGGAGCGTGCCCTGGAGCGCAAGTGCCCCTATATGCTGGTGACCGCCTCCGGCGGCGCCCGCATGCAGGAGGGTATCCTGTCGCTGATGCAGATGGCCAAGACCTCGGCGGTCGTCAATCGCCTGCATGCGGAGAAGCTGCCCTTCGTCTGCCTCTTGACCGACCCGACCATGGGCGGCGTGTCCGCATCGGTGGGCTGGCTGGGGGATGTGATCATCGCCGAGCCCGGGGCGCTGATCGGCTTCGCCGGGCCACGGGTGATCCAGGAGACCGTGGGCCAGGAGCTGCCGAAGGGCTTCCAGCGGCCGGACTTCCTGATCGATCATGGCCTGATCGACGCCGTGGTGGACCGGCGCCAGCAGCGCGAATACCTGTCCGCGCTGTTCGACAAGCTCTGTCAGCGCCCGTATCGCCAGTCCTGATTGACCACCCCGCCCAGGGGTTCCGATGAGCAGTAAACCCGATTCGGTCGAGGCGTGGCTGGCCCAGCTGGGCCGGCCATCCGCCGACCGCGATTACCGCCCGGGGCATGCGCGCATGCATGCCCTGCTGGAAGGGTTGCCCCTGCACCGGCCGCGTCTGCGCATCCGCATCGCCGGCACCAACGGCAAGGGCTCGACCGCGACGATGCTGGCCGCGGCACTTGAGGCCAGCGGCTACAAGGTGGGCCTGTACACCTCGCCGCATGTGCGGCGCTTTTCCGAACGCATCCGCATCGACGGCATCGAGGCCCCTGACGCCGTGCTGTCCGCATGCCTTGAACGGCTGATGCCGCGGGCGCAGAGCGTGGGCGCCTCCTATTTCGAGGTGGCCACGGTCATGGCCCTGGCCTGCTTTTCCGAGGCCGGGGTGGATGTCGAGGTGCTGGAGGCGGGTGTGGGCGCGCGCCTGGACGCCACCACCGCGGTGCCTGCCGAGGCGGCGGTGCTGACCCCGGTCGGACTCGATCACCAGGCCTGGCT
>DATLWN010000198.1:0-2602 GCA_035576305.1 Mariprofundaceae bacterium | reverse complement strand
ATGCTGGATGGCGGCCGCTGGATCAAGCTCAATGCCGACGAGCTCGCCCTCGTGGAACCGGAGGGCGGCAATGAAGCGGTGCGCCTGCAGCGCCTGCGGACGGAGCGGACGGCGTTCATCGCCCTGACCCGGGGGGCCGAGGGCGCCTCGGTGATCTCCGCCGCAGGCCATGATGACGTGCATCCCCAAGTGGGGCTGGACGTGGTCGATGCGGTCGGTGCCGGCGACGCCTTCTGCAGCGTGCTGCTCGTTGGTATCATCAGGCAGTGGCCGCTGCCCGTGACGCTGGCGCGGGCCCAGCAGTTCGCCAGCGCCGTCGTGGGTATCCGTGGGGCCACGAGCGGCGACCGGGGCTTTTACCAGCGCTTCATCGACGCATGGCGTGACTAGGAAGGGCGGATATGTACGAACAGGTTTCCCACTCGCTGCTGAACGACATCCTGATCGCGCTGAAGCCCGAGATCAAAAACCAGAAGCTGCAGCATTTCTATACCCGCCTGGGTGCGAACTTCTATGCCATCCATTCGCTGTTCTCGGCGCTGTACGGGGACAGGCCGGACTTCAGGCAGCAGATGCTGCATCTGGTCGAGACCCTGGCGCGCCAGTACATCAAGCGCCCCGCGGCCCTGAAGAAGACCGACCTGGCGCGCGAGAAGGACCATAACTGGTTTCTGAGCCAGAACTGGGTCGGCATGGCCCTGTACAGCGACCGCTTCGCCGACAACCTGCAGGGGCTGCAGTCGAAGCTGCACTACCTGCAGGATCTGGGCATCAACATGGTGCACGTGATGCCGGTGCTCGACTGCCCGCCCGGCAACAGCGACGGCGGCTACGCGGTGCGCGATTTCCGTAAGGTGGACCCGCGCATCGGCACGCTCGGCGACCTCGACGCCCTGGCGGTGGCGATGAAGAAGCGCGACATGCTGATCACCCTCGACGTGGTCGTGAACCACACCTCCAACGAGCACGAATGGGCCAGCAAGGCGCGCCAGGGCGACAAGAAGTACCAGGACTACTATTTCGTGTTCGACGACCGCGAGGTGCCGGACATGTTCGAGGAGAGCATGCCGGAGATCTTCCCGGAGACCTCACCCGGCAACTTCACCTGGGACGAGCAGATGGGCAAATGGGTGATGACGGTGTTCAACAGCTTCCAGTGGGACCTGAACTACAAGAACCCCGCCGTGTTCATCGAGATGGTCGATATCATCCTGTTCTGGGCCAACCATGGTGCCGACATCCTGCGCCTGGATGCCGTGGCCTTCCTGTGGAAGAAGATCGGCAGCAGCTGCCAGAACGAGCGCGAGGCGCACCTGCTGCTGCAGTTGATGAAGGATTGCTGCCAGGTCACGGCGCCCGGCGTGCTGTTCATCGCCGAGGCCATCGTGGCGCCGGTGGAGATCGCCAAGTACTTCGGCGAGGACGCCATCAACGCCAAGGAGTGCGAGATCGCCTACAACGCCACGTTCATGGCCCTGATGTGGGACGCCGTGGCCACGAAGCAGACGAACCTGCTGAGCATCGGGGCCAAGAACCTGCCCGACAAGCTGGAGCGGGCCACGTGGCTGAACTATATCCGCTGCCACGACGATATCGGCCTGGGGTTCAGCGATACCGATATCCAGCTTGCCGGCTACGAGCCGACGGCGCACCGCCGGTTCCTGGTCGACTACTATACCGGCAACTACGACATGTCCCCGGCGAGGGGCAAGCCGTTCGGGCAGAACAAGAAGAACGGCGATGCCCGCATCTCCGGCTCACTGGCCTCCCTGGTGGGGCTGGAAACCGCCCTGGAGGAGGGCAACCCCGATTCCGTCGATGCCGCCATCGGCAGGATACTGCTGCTGCACAGCCTGATCCTCTCCTTCGGCGGCATCCCGCTGCTCTATTACGGGGACGAGATCGGCACCCTGAACAACTACGGCTATCTCGAGGAAGAACAGCGGCGCGGCGACAGCCGCTGGCTGCACCGGCCGACGATCGACTGGAACAAGGTGGCGCTGCGCAACCAGCCGGGCACGGTCGAGTACCGCGTCTTCAGCGCCCTGAAGAAGATGATCGCGCTGCGCAAGGAGATCCCCGCCTTCGCCGATTTCAACAACCGCGAGCTGCTGGAGGTGGAGAACCCGCACCTGTTCTGCATGTTGCGCTACCACCCGCAGAACAGCCAGGCGAAGGTCATGGTGATGGCGAACTTCGACGATGCGCCGCAGGGCCTCGGCCTCGATACGCTGCATGCCGCGGGCTTCACCCACGATGAGATCATCAAGGACCTGCATTCCGGCAAGCGCCCCGACATGTCGGAGGGGCAGATCGTCGTTCCGTCCCTGAGCTTCTACTGGCTGACGGAGTGAGGCCGACCAGCCGGTAGGCCGTTCGCATCCCGCACGGCGTCCCAAACGGGATTCGAACCAGCTGCCAATCTCGTTTTTCCGTAGCGCATTCGAAAAGGACGGTGCGGTCGGCTATTTTCCGGTTATGAAGCAGCAGCGGATGCCGGACGTCTACCTGGGTGAGGCGCTTGCGGCCTATGGTTTCGGCGGCGGCCATCCCTTCGGCCCGGACCGCATGGATGCCTTCTGGCGGGAGGCGATGCGCCAGG
>DATLWN010000197.1:0-6300 GCA_035576305.1 Mariprofundaceae bacterium | reverse complement strand
TCCATATACATGGCCAGTGAGCTGATCGGGCCGTATCCCCTGACCGATGGCAGGCATTCCGTGGCGTTCTATGTCTGGGAAATGAGCGCTGGCGTGTTCTTGCTCGTTCCTCTCATCGGCATATCCATCTTCCTGTCCGATCTGTTTATGGAGAAATGACGAAACGGACAGCCAATATCGTCCGACGCATCGCCTACCAACCGGCTTCCCACGGGGGAGCCTTCCTGAACTGATCCACCAGGTAATCGATCAACGCACGCACGCGCGAAGGCAGCGTATGGTTCGGAAGATAGACCAGATAAATGGCGCTTTCGGGCACAACCTGATACTGGCGCAGCAGCGGCACGAGTTCGCCTTTTCGCAGATCGTCGCCCGCCATATAAGCGGGCAGGATGCCAATGCCGAGTCCGGCGATGACGGCGGTGCGCACGGCATCCATTTCGTCCGTTGCGAACGTTCCGCTCACAGCTACCGAATATTTCCGTCTGTCGCGCCGGAAGGTCCAGGTGCCCTTCGGCGCCAGCGGTGAAAACTGCACGCAGTCATGCTGGCTCAACTCCTCGATTCGACGCGGCATGCCATGAAGCCTGATGTAGTCCGGTGCTGCACAGAGCACCGAGCGGTTGGCGGCAAGCTTGCGCACGATCAGGTTCGCAGGCGGATCGAATGCCACCCGGATGCCGAAATCAAACCCCGTCTCGCCAAGGTCCACGCTCTGATTGCTGCAGGAAACCTGGACGCGGATCTTGGGATACCTTTGGTAGAAGCCGGGGAGCTTCGGCAACACATGGCGCACGGCAAACGCCGGGGTTGCCGTCACCTTCACGAGTCCCGCCGGTTCGGTCTGGATGCGGGTCAGGGCCTGCTCGGCAAGCTCCGCCTCCTGCACGATGCGCGCACAGTGTTCATAAAACTGTGCCCCGGCCTCTGTCAGGCTGAGCCTGCGGGTGGACCGGTTCAGAAGCTTGACGTCCAGGGCCTTTTCCAGGGCGCTGACATGCCGGCTGGCGAGCGATTTGGATATATGAAGCCTGTCGGCGGCGGCCGAAAAGCTCTTTGCTTCCACCACCTGGGCAAACACGCGCATGCTATTCAGGCGATCCTTCATTAGATTCAATTCTGCAACAATTTGTTTAATTAAACACCATTTATCACATACATGCAATTCAATAGCATGTCCTTACGGGCCGGAAACGATATTCGCAACCCGGAAAACCGTGAACCAATGAAGCAAACAAGGAGATCGCCATGAGCCATCGTCAGACCGTCAAAGTGGGGCAACTGGAGATTCGCTATCTTGTGGAAGGCACCCGAACCGGCGGGCTTGGCGTGTTCGAGATGCTCGTTCCGCCCAATGCCCACGTTCCTCCCCCGCACAGCCACACCGACAACGAAGAGTGCGTTTACGTCCTGGACGGAGAGCTACGGTATTCCGTGGATGATGAAACCCGTGACCTGAAATCCGGTGACTGGATGTCCACCCCGCGCGGAGCCGTGCATCATTTCTGCAACACCGGCACCCAAGCCGCGCGGGTGCTCGTGATCCTTACCCCCGATATCGGTGAACAGTACTTTCGCGACGTCGGCGCCATCGTCAACGCCGGCGGACCGCCGGACAAGGCCAGACTGCTCGCCGTCATGGCGAACTACGGACTCGTTGCTGCGCCGCCGAAGCCGTCGCTTGCCGTGAACGCATAGGACAACCGGCACGGCGCCGGCGCCGGACTGCTGCCCCGCATCCGCGGGGCGGTGTGTTATTGCGGGGGGTTACCCCTTGATCCGCGTGCCCGCATCGTTTGCCTATAGCGCGTCATATGGGCTGGAAGGGGCTTTCAGCCAGGCGCCTTCCAACAGGCCGGCATCGACGACGATCAGCTCCGGGTAGTGCCAGCGCTCGAGGATGGCATCGATGATGGCCAGCCCCGCCACGATCAGGTCGGCGCGGCCCGGCTCGATGGTGCGCACGCCCTGGCGCTCGGCGTGGTTCATGGCCAGGAGCCGGTCGCGCAGGGCGGTGAACTCGACGCGCGACATGCCGAGGTTGTTGATGCGCGCGATGTCGTACGGATACAGGTCGAGATGCACGGCGGCCAGGGTGGTGACGGTGCCGGCGGTGCCGACGAGATGCCTGGGCGGCTTGCCGTCCGGCCAGCCGTCTGCCACCGCATCCAGGTGCATGCCCGCCGTGCGCACCATGGCCCGGTAATCCTCGGCCGACGGCGGATCGGAACGAAGATGCGCCTCGACCAGGCGCACCACCCCCAGCCTGCGGCTGACCGCATCGACCAGCGCTTCGCCGCGCACGCGGATGAACTCGGTGCTGCCGCCGCCGATGTCGAACAGCAGCATGTCGGCGCGCGTGTCGGCATGGAGCACGGCCATAGCGCCGGCCAGCGACAGCCGCGCCTCGGTTTCCCCATCGATGATCTGCACGCGGATGCCGGTTTCGGCCTCGATCCTGTCGCGGAATTCCCGGCCGTTCTCGGCCTCGCGCATGGCGGCGGTGGCCACGGCATGGGTTTGGTCCAGCCGGGCGTCGTGTGCGGTGATCAGCTGCGCGAATTCCTGCAAGGCGGCCAGGGCTCTGGCCATGCCCGGCTCGGACAGCCGGCCGCTGGCATGCAGGCCTTCCCCAAGCCGGACGATGCGGTGGGCGCGGTGGACGTCATGCCAGGGGGTGCCGGGCTGAGCCGAAGGCTCGGCGATCAGCAGGCGCAGGGTGTTCGAGCCGATGTCGACGGCGGCGCGGGGTCCGGGCACGCAGGAGGGGGTCAGCGCAGGCGCTGGACTTCGGTCCGGTGCAGCCTGGCGATTTCGACGTAGTGTGCGGCCGAACGGGGCAGGAAGGCCTTCTCGGCCTTGTCCAGCTCGCGCATCTCGCGCGCCGGGACACCGGCATACAGGTAACCGCCGCGCAGCACCTTGCCCTCGGGCACCAGGGCGCCGGCGGCCAGGAAGCAGCCGGCCTGCAGCACGGCGCGGTCCATGACGATCGCGCCCATGCCGACCAGGCATTCGTCCTGGATCTCGCAGCCGTGCAGGATCACGCGGTGGCCGGCGGTGACGCGGTCACCGACGACGCAGGGCGTGATGCCCTCGCTGGTGTGGATCAGCGTGAAATCCTGGATGTTGCTGGCCTTGCCGATGCGGATGTCGTGCACGTCCCCGCGCAGCACGCACTGGTACCAGATGTTGGATTCCTCCCCGATCCACACCCGGCCGATGACCTCGGCCGAATCGGCCAGCCAGGCCGATGCGGCGATGTCGGGATGCCAGTGCCGGTAGCTGGCGATCATGCCGTCTGCGGCGTCCCCTCGGGTTTGTGCACCGGAGCCGCGTGCGGCTGCTTGGCCGCTTCCTTCTGCTCGACGATGCGGTTGCAGCGGCCGTTGATGGCGCCACCCTCGGCCAGCGTCAGCATGGTGTATTCGACGTCGCCGTTCAGCTGGCCCTTCTCGCCGACCTGCAGGGACTTCGAGGCGCGCACGTTGCCGCGGATGGTGCCGTGCAGCACCAGGTGCGGCACGTCGACCTCGCCCTTGACCTCGGCATTCAGGCTGACGATCAGCGTGCCCTCGTTCTTCGAGCGGATGTTGCCCTCGAAATGGCCGTCGATGCGCACGGCCCCCTCGAAGTCCATCTCGCCGACGAAATGGGCATGCGAGCCGATCAGCGTGTCGATGTGCAGCCCCTCACCGCGCATCGACGGTTTGGATGATGAGTTCAACTTCATTGGTTTTCTCCTTGAATGGCGATCGTGTATCGCCCCTTTTCCCTTCCTTGTGGGTCATAACGTATCAGCAACAGCGAGGTGGGCTTCCACGGCTGGGTCCATGCCATCTCCCCGTCCACGAAGGAGTGGTCGTCCACCTGGTACGGCAGGTTCTCCTGTCCGTTGTTCCACGGCAGTGCGACCTGGCTGCCGTCGGCCGGGTTCGTAGCATAACATTTGAAAAACCCCACCACATGCCTCGGGTAGTTGCCGCCCTTCACGACAATGAAACTGTACGCCAGTGTCTGTGCGTTACGCCACTGAGCGACGCTGTTCACCAGCTGGATGCCGGCCTGCTTCATCGCCTCCAGGATGCTGTTGTAGACGCCGATTTGCTTGTCCTGCTCCGCGATCTTGGCCCGCATCGTCTTGCTGTCCTTCTCGTACTGCGCGATCTGCGCATCCTTGATGGCGATCGAGGCCGTGCGGTCCGCGAGCTCCGTCTGCAGCTTGTTGTTGTCCCGCTGCAGCTGCAGGTACTGCGGCATCAGCTCCGGGTCGGCCGGCGTCTTCTGGAGCAGGCCGCCGACATAGCCGCCGCCGGCCAGCAGCGCCACGAGCAGGATGATGGTGGCCGGGCGCACCATCAGGTAGCGGGTCGGCCGGCCCGCATACTGGTCGATGATCATGATCTGCCGCGGTTGCCACAGGATATGGCCGATTGCCTTGATCACGGGTATATCCCCCTCACGGCCAGACCGCGTGCACGGGCAGGCCGGCGGTCTCGTCGAGTCCGAACATCAGGTTGGCGTTCTGCACGGCCTGGCCGGAGGCACCCTTGATGAGGTTGTCCAGGCAGCTGACCACCACGGCCGAATCCTCGCCTGTGACGCACAGGCCGATATCGCAGCGGTTGCTGCCCTTGACCCCCTGCGTCGAGGGCAGCACACCCTCGGGCAGCACCTGCACGAACGGCTCGCCGGCATAGGCCGAAGCGAGGGCGGCATGCCAGCTTCCGGGTGCTTTGCCGTTCAGGTGCAGCGTGGTCAGCATGCCGCGCGTCAGCGGCAGGATGTGCGGCACGAAGCGCACCGTGGCCGATGTGCCCGAGAAGTTCGAGGCCCATTCGTCCATCTCCCAGGCATGCCGGTGCCGCGGCAGGCCGTAGGCGCGCACGCCCTCGTTGATCTCGCAGAACAGCAGGTCCGTCCGGTTGCTGCGCCCGGCGCCGGAGGTGCCCGACTTGGAGTCGACGATGACGCCCCGGGCCTGGATGGTGCCGGTTTTCAGCAGCGGCACCAGCGGCAGCAGCGTCGAGGTCGGATAGCAGCCGGGATTGGCCACCAGCCGCGCGTCCCTGACGGCCTCGCGTGCCAGCTCGCTCAGGCCGTACACGGCCTCGCCCAACAGCTCCGGGTGCGGATGCTCGGTGCCGTAGGCGGCGCGGAACGTGTCATTGCTGGCATGCCGGAAATCGGCGCTCAGGTCGACCACCCGTTTGCCGGCGGCAAGCGCCGCATGCACGCTCGCCGCGGCGGCCCCGTGCGGCAGGGCGGTGAACACCAGCTGCACCGACTCGGGCAGCTCGGCGTCGGCTGCTTGCAGGGTCATGCCGGCGAGCGCGCCGGCCAGACCCGGAAGCACCGAGCCGGCCGTCTTGCCGGCCTGGCTGTGGGCGCCCAGGTGCGCGATGCGAAAATGCGGGTGCGCAGCGAGCAGGCGGATCAGCTCGGCGCCGGTGTAGCCGGTCGATCCCAGGATGGCGACGTCGATCTTCATCGGCCCATGCTAGCGTACCTGACCCCGGCATCAATGCCGGGCTTCAGCAAAGGGTGGGTTCCTTCAGCAGCGCCTGCATCTCGGCCAGCAGGCGCCGCCGGCCCAGCAGCAGGCGCAGCCTTCCGCCCCCGGATCTCCGCCACAGGTAGGCGGCGCGGATGCCGGCCAGCAGCAGGGTGCGCACCTTGTCGGTGTTGGCGGACTGGGACAGGTGTTCGGCCTTGCCGTGGATGATGATGCGCGGCGTGAGCGTGCTCAGGGTGTCGCCGTAGAGCGCGGCCAGGCCGGCGACCACGGAGGGGTGGGTGGGGCTTCCGAAGTAATCGGCCTGGGAACGGGCCCTGGTGATGCCGTCGGCGAGCTGCGCCAGCATGCCGGGGCTGCGCGAAAGCCGTTGCTCCAGGCGCATCAGGCTGGCGCCGTAGGAGACGATGGCCTTCGCCTGTGCCACCGGTTCGCCCCTGAGCAGGCGCAGGCCCAGATGCAGGCCCGTATGCAGCCGGCGCAGGCCGCCGTAGGCCAGCTCCGGGGCGTCGGTGGCCTCGCTGAGCACGCTGTGCACGCAGGCCTCGAAGTCCTCGGCATCGACGGCACCCTTGCGGGCGATGGTATCGACCATGTACGCGGCCTGCACCAGCGCCGCGAAGGCGATGGCACGGTTGCGCGCATGGTGTCGGGGGTCCGTCCGGTTGTGGTCGGATGGCATGGCGCTATTGTGTCGGCATGACGGCGAGCGAACAACCCGGCAAAGGCGGGGGCGCGGACGGGCTGTTCGCCCGCGCGGGCCGGGCGCTGACGCTGGCCGATAC
>DATLWN010000196.1:0-4798 GCA_035576305.1 Mariprofundaceae bacterium | reverse complement strand
CGTCGGCATGAAGCCGACCTACGGCCGCGTGTCGCGGCGCGGCATCATCGCCTTCGCCTCCTCGCTGGACCAGGCCGGCCCGATGGCGTCCTGCGTGCGCGACGCGGCCATGGTCGCCGCCGCCATCAGCGGCCACGATCCGATGGATGCGACCTCGGTGGCCGATGCCCCGGGCGTGGACTGGCTGGGCGCCTGCGACAAGCGCGACATGCGGGGGCTGCGCATCGGCCGCCCCAGGGAATACTTCGTCGACGGCATGCATCCGGGCGTGCGCGAGGCCATCGATGCGGCGCTGGCCCAGTGCGAAAAGCTGGGGGCGAGCATCGTCGACATCTCGCTGCCGCACACCGCATACGCGGTGGCCGCCTACTACGTCATCGCACCCTCCGAGGCCTCGGCCAACCTCGCGCGCTACGACGGCGTGCGCTTCGGCCACCGCAACCGGGCGCCGGGCGACCTGTTCGACCTGTACACGCGCTCGCGCGACGAGGGCTTCGGCGCCGAGGTCAAGCGCCGCATCCTGACCGGCACCTTCGCGCTGTCCTCGGGCTATTACGACGCCTATTACAAGAAGGCGCAGCAGGTGCGCACGCTGATCCGCCAGGATTTCCTGAACGCCTTCGAGGCCGTGGACGTCATCGCCACGCCGACCAGCCCCGTGCCGGCCTTCCGCCTGGGCGAGAAGACGGACGATCCGCTGACCATGTACCTGTCGGACATCTTCACCATCGCCCTGAACCTCGCCGGCCTGCCGGGGATGAGCCAGCCCTGCGGCTTCGCCGAGGGCCTGCCGGTCGGCCTGCAGTGGATCGCCCCGGCCTGGCGCGAGGACGTGCTGCTGTCCGCCGCCGGCGCCTATGAGACCGCCACCGACTGGCATACGAAGAAGCCGGAGGCCTTCCGATGAGCTGGGAAACCGTGATCGGCCTGGAGGTGCACGTCCAGGTCAACACCCGCTCGAAGGCCTTCTGCGGCTGCGCCACCGATTTCGGCGCCGAGCCGAACACCCAGACCTGCCCGGTCTGCCTCGGCATGCCCGGCCAATTGCCGGTGCTGAACAAGGAGGCGGTCGACAAGACGGTGCTGACGGGCCTGGCCATCGACGCCACGATCAACCTGGAATCGCGCTTCGACCGCAAGAACTACTTCTACCCGGACCTGCCGAAGGGCTACCAGATCAGCCAGTTCGCCATCCCCGTCGTCGAGAAGGGATATCTGGACATCCCCACCGCCGACGGCGAGAAGCGCATCGGCATCACGCGCATCCACATGGAGGAGGATGCCGGCAAGAGCCTGCACGAGGGGCTGGACGGGGTGTCGCACATCGACCTGAACCGATCCGGCGTGCCGCTGATGGAGATCGTCTCGGAGCCCGACATGCGCAGCGCCGACGAGGCCGTGGCCTACCTGAAGCAGCTGCACCAGCTGGTGCGCTTCCTCGGCGTGTCCGACGCCGACATGGAGAAGGGGCAGTTCCGCTGCGATGCCAACGTGTCGGTACGCCGTACCGGCGAGCCGTTCGGCACGCGCGTGGAGCTGAAGAACCTGAACTCCTTCCGCTTCATCAAGCAGGCCATCGAGTACGAGGCGGCCCGCCAGATCGAGTGCATCGAGGACGGCGGCAAGATCGATCAGGAGACCCGACTGTTCGACTCGGCCAAGGGCGAGTCGCGGCCGATGCGCAGCAAGGAGGAGGCGCACGACTACCGCTACTTCCCCGATCCGGACCTGCCGCCGCTGCGCCTGTCCGCCTCCGAGGTCGAGGCCATCCGCGCCGGCATGCCCGAGCTGCCGGGGCAGATGCGCCGGCGCTTCGAGGCGGAATACGGCCTGTCGCCGTACGATGCCGACGTGCTGTCCACGACGCGCGAGCTGGCCGGCTACTACGAGGCGCTGGTCGGCGCCCACTCGGCAGATCCGAAACGCTGCGCCAACTGGCTGGCCAACGAGCTCTTGGGCCGGCTGAAGGAGCGCGGCATCGACATCGGCGAGGGCACCGTCACGCCACAGCGACTGGCCGGCCTGCTGGACCGCATCGCCGACAACACGGTGTCCGGCAAGCTGGCGAAGGACGTGCTCGACGCCATGCTCGATTCCGGCAAGGACGCCGATGCCGTCATCGACGAGAAGGGCATGCGCCAGGTCACCGACACCGGCGCCATCGACGCGGTGATCCGCGAGGTCATGGCCGCCAACCCGGAGCAGGTCGCGCAGTACCGCGCCGGCAAGGACAAGCTGATCGGCTTCTTCGTCGGACAGGTCATGAAGGCCTCGCGCGGCAAGGCCAACCCGGAACTGGTCAACGCCCGCCTAGGCGAATTGCTGAAGGAATGATGTGAACCCCCGCTGGCGCTGGGCGATCGCGGCCGTTTCGGTGCTGTTCGTCGCGGCACTGCTTCACGTCCGGATGGACGCCGGGCATATGCGCAAGGAACTGCTGCCGCGGGTTGCCGGACTGACCCACGCCACCATCGATTACGATCGCCTGAGCTTCAGCTTCGTGCACGGCCTGGACGTGCGGCTGGACAAGGTGCGCATGCGGCACACCGCCTGGCGGATCGACGCCCCGGCCGTGCTGCTCGAGCTGCGCGTGATCCCGCTGCTGCTCGGCAAGATCGAGCTGGCCGGCATCTACCTGCGCTCACCGGTGATCCGGATCGCCCCCGCGGAGGAGAAGGAGGCCACGTCCGTGGAGACGCACGGGCTGCCCCAGGGGCTGATGCTGGACCAGCTGTCCGTTTCCGATGCCTCGATCATCAACGATACCGGCCAGGTGCTGATCTCCGGCCTGGACATGGATCTCAGGGATATCGGCCCGAGCCGCATGATGCGCTGGGAGCTGCAGGCCCGCACCGGCGAGCAGATGGCCAGCGGCCACGGCCAGCTCGGCCTCCGGCTCGGCACCATCGACAACGGCTTCGGCAAGCTGACGCTGGAGCGTATCCCGCTGCAGGCCCTGCGCGACATCCCGCGGATATCCGGGCTGACGGACCACCTTTCGCGTCACGGTTATCGCCAGCTGAGCACGGTGATCACGCTGAACATCAGCCATGCCGATCAATGGACCACCTTCAGCGAGACCACGCTGTCCGGGGATCCGGGCCGGCCGGATATCAAGCTGCGCGGCAAGCTGTACCGCGACGCCGGCCATTCGCTGGCATGGAAGGACACCTTCGTCCAGGTCGGCGCCGGCCCCATGCTCGCCGCCGAGGGCGGCTGCAGCACGGCCGGCATCTGCTCATCGGTCATCCGGGGCAAGTCCGTCGATCTCGCGCCCTTCGCAGCCGTCAGCGCCCCGACCACCCCCGTCTGGCAGCCCGTTTCCGGTAACATGAGCGTACAGGCCGAGATGCACTGGCAACGGCATGACTGGAGCCTGACCGGGCAGGCCGATATGCGGGATCTGACCTGGAAGGATGCCGCCGGCACATTCATCCTGCCCGATTTCCGGCTCGACAACCTCCTGGCATCGGCCAAGGGGGATGCCGTCAGCCTCGAGTCCGCCCGCATCGGCTTCGTCAAACGCTCGGGCAATATGCTGGCCGACGGCCACTACGACGGGCGCGGCGGGCAGGGTCAGCTGCACCTCAGGTTCAACGCCCTGCAGGATGCCTGGGCACCGGTGCTGCGCCTGACCTCGATGATCGATCCCACCGGGGCCCTGCCCGTCGGCGGCAGGGGCGTATTGCAGGGCGATGCGAAACTGGTGATCGCCGACGGCAGGCCGGACCTGCGCTTCTCCCTGGACGCGACCGGGGCCGAGATCGGCATCGCCGGGGCCCACAAGCCCGCGGGCATCGCCGCCGTGGCCTCGGGCGACTGGCAGCCCGGGGCCGACGACGCGCACCTGGTGGTCACGACGGCCACCCTCGGCGCCTCCACGCTCAAGGGCCTGCTCTGGCAGCGACGCGGCGGCCGGCGGACCCTGGACATCAGCGGCATCAACCTCGACATGCAGGCGCTCGGAAAGCAGGGCGTGAGCCTGCCGGACGTGCTGCGGGGCTTCCAGGGCAGCATCGCCGGCAACCTCGCGACCGCCTGGGATGCCCCCGCCCCGGCCGGCCAGCCGCAGGACCTGTGGCCCGGCATGCCCGGCCTGACCGCCCAGCTCGACCTCGGCCGTTTCGGCACCGATGGCTGGCAGCTGCAGGGACACGTCGCCTTCGATCACGGCAGTGCCGCCTTGCAGCGGCTGATGCTGACGGGGGCCTACGGCAACACCGAACTGGACGGCAACGTCTCTTTCGCCGGCAGGAACGGCCGTGTCGACATCCGCCGGGGCACGCTGATCTGGAACAGCGGCCAGGCCATCCCGGCCTGGCTGACGTCGATGCGGCTGCGCGGCCGCATCAGGGATATGAACGTTTCCTGGCTCGGACAGCACTGGGACAAGGTCGATGCCCGCTACCGGCTGGACAAGGCGCACCTGAGCGTTCCCGAGCTGAAGGCCGGCATCGCCGACGGCAACGTCAGCGCCCGCGACCTGGCCTTCGATTTCAAGCCGGGATCACTGGCGCTGCGCGGTGTGGCCCAGATCGGGGCCCTGCACGTCCAGAAGATTACGGGGCTGGCGGATATGCTGCAGGGAGAGCTGACCGGCAAGTCCTTCGCCACCATCAGGTTCGACGGCACCCTGCCCTTCGCCAACTGGCAGGACTGGCGCGGCAACGGCGATCTGATCATCTACGTCGGGCACTGGCGGCCGCAGCCGCTGAACGGGGTGACGCAGTCCGTGCACCATTTCGATGTGTTCGGGCTGCATTTCCATGGCTTCAAGGAGCATGTCTCGATCGGGAAC
>DATLWN010000195.1:0-2539 GCA_035576305.1 Mariprofundaceae bacterium | reverse complement strand
GCCACCGCACCCCAGCCGATGCAGGTGGTGGCGATGAGCGACGGCATGGCCTCGATCCTGGAGGACGGTCATATCATCACGCTGCACCCGGGGCAGCGCTCCCCGCAGGGCTGGCGGCTGGTGCGGGCAACCCCCCGCTATGCCGACATGATCAGTCCCGAGGGGCGCCACTTCCACTTCACGCCTTGATGCGGCGCAACCCGGGCGGATCCTTCTTCAGCACCCGGAAGCGGCGGTAGCTGTCGCTCTCGTCCGGCTGGCGGTCGAGGATCGCGGTGTAGGCATGAGGATAGCTGGTCATCGGATTGATGCTGGCATAGACCCTGGACGGGAAATCGCGGTTACTCTCCACCCAGACCTCGAACGGCTCCTTGCCCTTGTTGATCACGAAGCCCGGCACGCCGCCTTGCGGGCCCTTGCCGCTGGCCTGCGAGTGCACGGTGACCAGCGCCGTGTAATCGCTGCGTGGGATCAGGCGCAGCCCGGCCTGGGAGCCGCGGCCGGTACGGCGACGCAGCCAGCGCACCACCCCGTGCCCGTCCTGCTGTTTCTGGCGGCGCAGCGTGACGATGCTGCCGACGGACAGGATGTCCTCGGGCAGGTCGCTGATATCGATCAGGATCCCGTCATCGGTGGCATTGATGCCGGCGCAGGCCACGAAGCGGGCGTTGTAATCCAGCACGACGCCCGGGTGCACCAGCACCGACTCGCCGTTCATGGGCTCCCGCTTGTCGCGCCCCTTGGTCGCGGCGAATGACTCCAGGATGCGCGACAGGAACTTGATCCGCTCGTATTCCGTCTCCAGCACCAGCCCGGCCTCGCCGCCGGCCGCCAGCTTCGCCCGGATGTCCTCGATGCGCTCGTGGGCCACGCGCAGCACGGCCGAGAAATCCGTGATCACGGCATCGTGGCTGGCCGGCAGCGTCGTTTTGTAGATCTCGGGCCGCTGGTGGGCCTTCATCAGCAGCGATACCAGGTAGCTGTTGTTCTTCACGGCCTTGTAGCTTTGCACCACGCGCACGGCCCGGATATCGATGTCGTCCGTTTCGACCAGCTGGTTCAGCAGCCCCGGCAGGCGCTCGATGTCCCGCTTCGGCAGCGAATGGAAATCGACCTTGCGCAACAGCTCGAACTGGATCGCCGCCCGCATGATGCGGGAACGGTTGCGGCGGTCCACGGGCCAGCCCTGGATCACCGAAAGCCCCATCCAGATGATCTCCAGGCCCTGGCGCACCTCGAGCGGGGAGGGGGCACGGTAATGGCGGGCCTCGTCGAGCATGTAGCCGACGAGCAGTTCCAGGGCCACGCAGCAGATCTCGGCGAAGTCGTCGACCGTGTCGGCATCGATCTCCTTCTCCTTCTCGGTGGCATGGCGCATCTGGTCATAGGTCTGCTGCACGCCGACCTTGTAGGCGCGCAGGATCACGCCGCGCATCTCGCCGGTCAGCACGTCCAGGTACTGTTCGAGCATGCGCAGCGTGCGCACCCTGAAATCCAGCGGGATCAGCCCCGAGGTGTTCAGGGCGTTGATCCAGGCGCGGATCTTGGTGGAGATCTGGGTCCGCTCCTCCAGGCTGCTGGCCTCGGTGATCTTTTCGAGCTGCCTGTAGACATCGACGAACTGCACCCTGAGGTAGCCGACCACGGCATTGCCCGACAGGGCGGTGGTGTTGCCCAGGGCCAGCAGGCCCTCGCCACCCTCGAGCTCCAGCTTCGGCGCCATCTGGGCCGCCGCCTCCGCGGCCTGCCCCGACACCGGCGTCGGGCCTTGCGGCTCCTCCTCCGCCTCCCCGGCCAGCTCTCGCAGATCGATCCACTCGTCGGTCATGCCGCCGCCTCCTTGACTGCCTGGGGCAGCATACCGCATTCGCCGGTGGACTGCCTAGAGCATGCGGGGGCTTGATAAATTAGGATTTGATAATATAATGAGATCCGCGCCGCAGGTAGCGGGACATCATGCAAGGAGGCCGTCGTGGCAACCGTACAACTGACTAAGGACAACTTCGAGAGCGAGGTGCTCGACAACGACATCGCCGTCATCGACTTCTGGGCCCCCTGGTGCGGCCCGTGCAAGGCCTTCGGCCCGACCTTCGAGGCGGTATCCGAGCAGCACGGGGACGTGCTGTTCGCCAAGGTCAATACCGAGGAGGAGCAGGAGCTGGCGGCCCATTTCAACATCCGCTCGATCCCGACGCTGATGATCATCCGCGACAAGGTCATCGTGTTCACGCAGGCCGGCGCCCTGCCGAAACCGGCACTGGACGACATCGTCAGCCAGGCCAAGGCGCTGGACATGGGCAAGGTGCACGCCGAGATCGCGAAGCAGTCCGCCAACGCCTGAGCCGCGGCGCTCAGCGCTGGTAGACGGCCGTCAGCCGCGCCTGGCCCAGGGCATGCCGGCGGATCAGCGCATCCGCGAAGCCGGGCTCCGCATCGGCCGTCAGCGGCAGGCGCGCCGTATCCAGGGCATAGACGGTGAACACGTAATGATGCACGCCGTACCCCGCCGGCGGGCAGGGTCCGCCGTAGCCGACCGAGC
>DATLWN010000194.1:0-6330 GCA_035576305.1 Mariprofundaceae bacterium | reverse complement strand
AGCGGTTCGATCAGCTCGTCCATGTCGCCGTTCAGCACGCTCTCCAGTCTGTACAGGGTCAGGTTGATGCGGTGGTCGGTGATGCGGCTCTGCGGGAAGTTGTAGGTGCGGATGCGTTCCGAGCGGTCGCCGGAACCGACCATGCCCCTGCGCGCCTCGGCACGCTCGGCGTCGGCCGCACCCTGCATGGCGTCGTAGAGCCTGGCCTGCAGCACCTTCATGGCCTTGGCCTTGTTCTTGTGCTGGCTTTTCTCGTCCTGGCAGGTGACCACGATGCCGGACGGCAGGTGGGTGATGCGCACCGCCGAGTCCGTGGTGTTCACGTGCTGGCCGCCGGCCCCGGAGGAGCGGTACACGTCGATGCGCAGGTCCTCGTTCCTGAGGTCGACCTCCACCTCCTCGGCCTCGGGCAGCACGGCCACGGTGCAGGCGGAGGTATGGATGCGGCCCTGGGTCTCGGTGGCCGGGATGCGCTGCACCCGGTGCACGCCGGACTCGAATTTGAACAGGGAGAAGGCCCCGCGGCCGGCGATCTGGGCAATGATCTCCTTGTAGCCGCCGATGCCGGTTTCGTTGGTCGACAGCACCGACACCTTGAAGCCCTTGCGCTCGGCATAGCGGCTGTACATGCGGAACAGGTCGGCGGCGAACAGGGCGGCCTCCTCGCCGCCGGTGCCGGCGCGGATCTCCAGGATGACGTTGCGGTCGTCGTTGGCATCCTTCGGGGTCAGCAGTACCCGGATCTCCGCGTCCAGTGCCTCGAGCCGGTGGCGCAGCTCCGCCAGGTCCGCCCTGGCCATGTCGCGCAGTTCCGCATCGCTGTCCGGGGACGCCAGCAGCTCCGTGCTGTCGCGGATATCGTGTTCGACCTTCTGACGCTGCTGGACTTTTTCCGCCACGGGCTCGATTTCCGCGAATTCGCGGGTCAGTTCCATGTAGCGCGGGGTATCCGAGGTGATCGCCGGGTCGGCCAGCATGACAGAAAGTTCCTGCCAGCGGCCGAGGATGTCATCCAGACGAGAGTTCATCGGACTCCTTTGCGGACTGGATGGCCTCGGCGCTGTCGAGATCGAACAGGCGGCGGGCCGCACCCATCAGCAGGTCGCCTTCCATGTCGTCCGGCAGGCCTTTCAGGGCGCACAGCGTCGGGTGCAGGAATCGCTTCATCAGGGCTTTGCTGAGGCGCTCCACCGCTTCGAGCTGATTCGGGCTCAGATCCTTCAGGTAGCGCTGCATGGCCTTGGCCAGTTCGTCCTCGCGGCGCATGTCGTAGGCCTGCTGGACGCTGCGGATCAACGGCACGGATTCCAGCGACTTGAGCCAGGCGAGGAAGGACTTCGCTTCCTCCTGCAGCAGTTCGCGCGCCGCCTTGGCCGCCTGCTGGCGTTGCTCCATGTTGCCCTGCACGACCTGTTGCAGATCGTCGATGTCGTACAGGTAGATGCCGTCGATGTCGCCGACGCGCGGGTCGATGTCGCGCGGTACCGCGATGTCGACCAGGAACATCGGCGTGCCACCGCGCTTCTGCCGGGCGGCGCGCACGGGCTCCGGCAGCAATACGTAGGTGTTGGCCCCGGTGCCGGAGATCACGATGTCGGCGGCATCCAGATAATCGGGAAGCTGTTCCAAGGTCAGGGCGTGGCCGTCGAATTCGCGGGCGAGCTGGGTGGCCCGCTGCAGCGTGCGGTTGGCGACGAGGATGTCGGCGCAGCCGTTGGCGTGCAGGTGGCGGGCGGCCAGTTCGGCCATCTCGCCGGCGCCGATCAGCATCACGGTCTTGCCGGTCAGATCGCCGAAGATGCGCTTGGCCAGTTCCACGGCGCAGGACGAGATATTGACGGACTGGCGGCCGATGTCCGTTTCGCTGCGGGCGCGCTTGGCGGCGGCGAAGGTGAACTGGTAGAGGCGGTGCAGGATATGTCCGGCGGTGCCGTTTTCCAGGGCGTACTCGTAGGCCGCCTTGGTCTGGCCAAGGATCTGGGGCTCGCCGAGCACCAGGGAGTCGAGGCCGGAGGCGACGGAGAACAGGTGCAGCACGGCCTCGTTGGTGGTCAGCGAATACAGGTGCTCGGCCACGGATTCGATGTCCATGCCGGCCTTGTGGGCGAACCATTCGTGGGCCGAGGCGATGGCCGCGTCCGGGTCATGGGTGACCATCGTGATCTCGACGCGGTTGCAGGTCGAGAGCAGGGATACCTCGCGCACGGCCGGACGGTCCACCAGTTGCTGCAGGCATGGGCCGATCTGGTCATCACCGACGGCGAGGCGCTCACGCAATTCGACCGGCGCAGTCTTGTGGTTCAGGCCGACGTGGCAGATTCGCATGACGGCAGGCTAACGCCTGGCAGAAGCCAGGTACAGAGGGCTGTCGTCGAGCAGGCGCAACGGCATGGGCGCCATCCGTTCGGCGTGGTTTAACACATAGGCGTGCAGGTCCAGGCGTCCCTTGGTGTCCAGCGCGACGAGCAGGTGAATCGGCGAGGCGCCCGGATCGAACCCCGGTACCGATCCGGAAAGCTGCTCCAGCCATCGCATCGTGTCCTCGTCCGGTTCGTGACTGTCGAGCCGCGAGTGGAACCATCCGAGGATGCCCATGCCATGCTGCCGAAGCCTGTCGGCGGCATCGCGGATATCCGCGGCCTGCGGCTTCCAGGCGGGGTCCTGGGTTTCCGGACCCGGAAGGAGCGGCATGGCCTCGTCGATGCCGTGGCCATGCCCGGCCAGCAGCCCGACGCAGGATTGCGGCGCCATGGTCAGGGCAGCGTGCATCATCGCCTGCGCGGCATGGCGGGACACGCTGATCTCGTTGATTTGTGGCATTGCTGAAGCATGGAAGGTGAACGGGCGATGGTCAAATGCCGATTTTTGTGACGGAAATTACATTTTTTGTTGACACATTGGGCAAATGTCCCTAGCAAAACGCTGGAAATAACTAGTAAATAGCGATTGTAGAGGGAGAGAGTGAAGCAGTATTCGTTTCTTATCGTACCGGACGAAGGGCAGACCGTCAGCTGGCGGTTGTCCTCCCGTATGCTTTCGGCCATGGCCGTTTCGATGATTGCCATGGTAGGTCTTGGCGGCTTCGGCGTCTATGCCATGACGCAGAAATGGCAGCAGCGCCATGCCCTGGAACAGACCGAGCAGGCATTCCATTTGGCGCGCGATCAGCAGGAGAAGCAGCTTGCGGACCTGCGCGCGAAGCTGGCCGCCGAGGTCAAGAAGAACGGCGTGTTCGCGCGCAATATCGGCCAGATCGAGGCCCGCCTGTCCCGCCTGGACTCCCTCGGCCAGCGCCTGGTGGAAGTGGCATCCCTGAGCAAGAATGAGTTTGACTTCGGCGTGAAGCCCGCCTTCGGCGGACCGCGCCAGGTCGTCAATGATGCCGGCGCCCGTTCGATGCTGGATATCGGCAAGAACCTCCAGTCGATGGACGTGCAGATGTCGCGCCTGGATACCCAGCTGGCCGCCATCGATTACCTGCTGCAGGACAAGAAGGAGGAGGTGGCCGCACGTCCCCACGCCTGGCCCACCGAGGGTGGCTGGCTGAGCTCGCCTTACGGGCTGCGCTCCGACCCGTTCACCGGTGAGCCGGAAGAGCACCGCGGTGTCGACATCGCCAACCGTTTCGGTGCGCCGGTGCTGGCCGCGGGCCGCGGCATTGTCGTCTTTGCCGGCAAGACGCCGGATTTCGGCAACATGATCATGATCGACCATGGCTTCGGTTATAAGACCCGCTACGGCCACATGTCGAGCCTTGACGTGAAGGTGGGGGACATGGTGCAGGCCAATCAGCTGATCGGCCGCGTCGGATCGTCCGGCCGCTCGACCGGACCGCATCTGCATTTCGAGGTGTACCGCTACGGCATGCACCTGGACCCGGCCGGTTTCCTGCCGCCGCGCCACGGTTGATTCCAAGCTAGACCGTTGATCGTACAACGCCCGGCCGGAATCCCTGCCGGGCGTTTTTTTGTTGGCATGGCGCTCCGCGACCCAGGGCATGTCACATTCCTGCTGCGTGTGGCGTCTATGCATGGACCAGATGTGAGAAGCAGGAGGCGGCATGGAACCATTCCTCGCACCCATCGACAGGCCCGAGGGGCTGATCAAGAAACTGGCGTATCACTTTACGCGCCGGCAATTCGGCAAGGTGCTCACCCCGCTGAAGGTGCACAGTGCGCGCCTGCCGTCCGCATTCGGCCTTTTCTACGCGAAGATCGGCAGCCTGGACAGGAAGCTGACGCTGTCGCCCGAGTTCGCCCTGCTCATCCGGGAACAGGTGTCGCGCATCAATGTCTGTCTGTTCTGCATGGATATCTGCCGGGCGTTCACGATCAAGGCATCCATGAACGAAGCCAAATTCGAGGCATTGGAACAGTACGGGACGAGCCCGCTGTTTACGGATGCGGAACGCGCGGCACTGGACTATGCGACGGAGCTGACGCGGGACAAAAGGGTGAGCCCGGACGTCTTTGCGCGCATGGCGCGCCATTACTCCGAGCGGGAGATCTGCGAGATCGTCTGGCTCGTGGCCAGCGAGCATCTGTACAATATGACCAACATCGGCCTGAACATCCATTCGGACATGCTTTGCGATATCGGCAGGAAGCGGCAGCAGCATGGGGCCTGATAACGACATGGCAAGGACGCATTGATGGCATCACATGCTCAGCGACTACGTTCTCATTAAGTTTCTGCACATCTTCGTGGCGATCGTCGCCCTGGGGACGAGCGCCGGGCTCGGCATCATCCTCGAGTTCTATGGGGATCATCCCGCGCACGGGGCGTTCATCCTGCGTATCGTGGAGCGGATGGCGGCGTATCTGGTCGTTCCCGGATACATGCTCATGCTTTTGACGGGCTTGTGGATGGTGCATCTGTCGTGGCCATTGACTCCGTGGATTCGGTCGGCATTGGCCTTATGGGGCGTTGGGATGGTGATGCTTCGCGTATCCGTGGCGATTCTTCGCAAACAAAGAAGGCTGTTCGACAGGGATGGCCCCGCATCCGCCTCCTATCGACGGGTGGCGTGGTTTGAGCGGGGTACGGGTGGAGCAGCCGGCCTCGTTGTCGTCATGATTCTTTACCTGATGGTCTTCAAGCCCGGAAGCTAGCGCCCCATCCGGATTACTGCGTGCTGCTGGTGGCGCGGGCGGCGGCGATGGCCGCCATGTTGACGATGTCGTCCACCGAGGCGCCGGTCTGCAGCACGTGCACCTGCTGCGGCAGGCCGAGCAGGATCGGGCCGATCGCCGTGCCGCCGCCCAGCTCGCGCAGCAGCTTGTAGGCGATGTTGCCGGCCTGCATGGTCGGGAAGATCAGCACGTTGGCCGATTCCTTCAGCTTGCTGAACGGATACTGGGCCAGGATGGCATTGTTGACCGCCGTGTCGGCCTGCATCTCGCCGTCGATGGCGAGGCTCGGATAGCGCTCGTGCAGGATGCGTGTGGCCTCGGCGACCTTCTCGGTCTCGGGGTGATCCACACTGCCGAAATTGGAGAACGACAGCATGGCCACGCGGGCCTCGGCGCCGAGCGACTGGGCGGTTTCGGCCGCCAGCTCGGCCAGCTCGGCCAGCTGCTCGGGATCCATGTCGACGTTGACGGTGCAGTCGGCCAGGAAGTAGGCCCCCTTGTCCATGATCATCACATACATGCCGAACACATGGTGATGCTCGCCGGTGGTGGTATGGCCGAGCACGCGCAGCACCGGCCGCAGCACGTTCGGGTAATGGGCGGTGCGTCCGGACATCATGCCGTCGGCGAAGCCCTGGCGCACCAGCATGGCGCCGAGCACGTTGCGGTCGGTGCGCAGCAATTGTGCGGCCTCGTGGCGCAGGATGCCGCGACGGTTGCGGTCGAAATAGTAGGCATCGGCGAGGCTGTCGAAGCGGGCGCTCTGGCCGTCCGGATCGATGACCTCGATACCGGACAGATCCAGGCGCAGCTCCGCCGCCTGGGCCTGAATCTCTTTCGGCTGGCCGATCAGCATCGGCTTGGCGATGCCCTGTTCGTGCATGACGACGGCGGCCCGGATCACGGTCGGATCATCCCCCTCGGGCAGGACCAGGCGCAGCGGGTTGTTGCGGGCCTTGTCGTGGATCCAGCGCATGAACAGCCGGGAACGGTCGATGCGCCCGGCCAGCTGGTGGGCATAGGCCTCGATGTCCCTGATCGGCTTGCGCGCCACGCCGGTGTCGGTGGCGGCCTTGGCCACGCCCGCCGGCACCATTTCGATCAGGCGCGCGTCGAAGGGCTTGGGCAGGATGTATTCCGGGCCGAAGCGCAGGCGCGTGCCGCCGTAGGCCTTGCTGACCGAGTCCGGCACGTCCTG
>DATLWN010000193.1:0-4432 GCA_035576305.1 Mariprofundaceae bacterium | reverse complement strand
GATCATGCCGCGGGCCGAGAGCAAGCAGGAAGGGGTCCCGGTCACCCAGGGCCGTGTGTCCCGCAGCGACAGGGTCGTCACCCAGGTCATCCGGCTCGAACACGCCGATGCGCAGCAACTGGTCGGCATCCTCAGCCCGCTGATATCAGCGAACGGCCAAATGGTCGCCTACCCACCGGGGAACATGCTGATCCTGACCGACAGCGCCAACAATATCGCACGCATGCACGACATCCTGGACATGGTGGATCGTGCGAACGCCTCCAGCGTGAAGCTGTACAAGCTGCAATTCGCGTCGGCTGACAAGATGGCGCAAACCCTGACGAGCCTGTACGGCGGGACCGGCGCCGGCCAGGCCGGCAAGGTCAAGGTGCTGGCCCATCAGCCCGGCAATATCCTGATCGTGGTGGCACCGTCCGAACTCGGGGCCGAGATCGCCGACGTCATATCCCGCCTGGATGTGAAGCCCGAGCATGAGACCGGAAGCGTGCAGGTGCGTTATCTGAAGAATGCCGACGCCAAGGATGTGGCCAAGGTGATCAACCAGCTGGTCAGCGGCCAGGGCATGGGCAACCCGGCGCAACCGGGTGCGCATCCTCTTTTTGAGGGCGATGTGAAGGTTGTGGCGGATCCGGCGACCAATGCCCTGCTGATCACGGCCGATCCCACCGATATGCGGGCGGTCAACCACATCATCGACAAGCTCGATATCCGGCGCCTGCAGGTGCTGATCGAGGCGCTGATCGTCGAGGTCAGCGGCAACGATGCCGAGCAACTGGGTATCGAGTGGATGTCCGGGCAGTCGATCAACAACAACCGCCTGACGGTGGCCGGGGCCCAGAACTTCGGCACCATCGGATCGGTGGCCGGCGCCATCCAGAACAATGCGGGGCAGGCATCCAATGCGGCCGCCGTCGCCGCAGCCCTGCCGACCGGCGTCACGGTCGGGGTTCTCAGGGGCTCCCTGCTGGGCGGCAGCGTGACCATGGGCGCCCTGGTGCATGCCCTGCAGGCCACGACGAATGCCGACATCCTGTCCACGCCCGACATCCTGACCATGGACAACGAGCCGGCCGAGATCATCGTCGGCCAGAACGTGCCGTTCGTGACCGGCCAGAATGCGACCCAGGGCGGCACGGCCGTGCCGTTCCAGACCATCCAGCGCAAGGACATCGGCCTGACGCTCAAGGTCACGCCGCAGATATCCGAAGGCAACACGGTGCGCCTGAATATCTACCAGGAGGTGTCGAGCATCAGCAACACCACCGGCGCGGCGGACATCATCACCAACAAGCGCTCGCTGAAGACGGTGGCCCTGGCCCAGAACCAGCAGATGCTGGTGCTGGGCGGGCTGATGCGGGAGGACACCAGCAACACCGTGAACCGTGTACCCTGCATCGGGGCGGTTCCCATCGTCGGCGAGCCGTTCCAGTACACCGCGAACGCGCGCACCAAGACCAACCTGATGATCTTCCTGCGTCCCACTATCGTGCGCAGCGACAACGACATCCAGGCCATCACCGAAGAGAAATACCGGGACATGAAGGATCTGTACGAGCATCCGTCCCCCAAGGGCACGATCCTTTTCCCGCGCCGGGAAAAGCGTCTGCCGGCGGATATGGCGCCGGGCGTTGCCTCCCCCGGGGGCAAGGCCGCCATGCCGGCGCCGGCGCCCTGACGGTAAGCGCCATGCGCGAGATGCCGCACATCGATGGCAGCCGGGTGGACGAGGACAGGGCGACCCGCTTTCCGATGGCGGTACTGCGCCAGGGTCCGGTATTACCCTTGAAGCCGGAGGCGGGCGCCGGGGACCGGCTGCCGGTGGCGGTGCCGGACAACGGGGCATGGCCATGGGCGCTTCTCGACGATTTCCGGCGCGAATTCGGCATGGAGGTCGAGCCGGTGCTGGCGCCGGAGGGTGTCATTCTGGCCGAGCTGAACCGGGTGTTCGACAGGGCCTCGGCCTCGGCCGAGCAGATGCTCGAGGACTTCGGGGAACAGGGCGACCTGGCGCATGAGTTCGAGCAGGTCGGCGATTTGCTCGAATCCGAGGACGAGGCGCCGGCGATCCGGCTGGTCAACACCCTGATCGGCCAGGCGCTGAAGGAACGCGCCAGCGATATCCATATCGAACCCTTCCGGGACCATGTGCTGGTGCGTTTCCGCGTCGACGGCGTACTGCATACCGTGGTGCAGCCGCCGAAGGGTGCGCAGGCGGCCGTGATCAGCCGCGTCAAGGTCATGGCCGGCATGGATATCGCGGAGAAGCGCCATCCCCAGGACGGGCGTTTCCGGGTGAAGGTTGCCGGCAGGGAGGTGGATGTGCGCGTGTCCGTGCTGCCCACGGCCCATGGCGAGCGGGTCGTGATGCGGCTTCTCGATCGCGGCAGCCGGATGCTGACGCTGAAGGAGCTGGGCATGAGCGACGGGCAGCTGCAGCTGATGCGCCAGACGCTCGAATCGCCGCACGGCATCGTGCTGGTCACCGGCCCGACCGGTTCCGGAAAGAGCACGACCCTGTATGCGGGCCTGATGTCGATGGACCGCGCCGAGCGCAATGTGCTGACCATCGAGGACCCGATCGAATACCAGCTGGAAGGTGTCGGCCAGATGCAGGTGCAGAGCCGCATCGGCGTCACCTTCGCCGCCGGCCTGCGCTCCATCCTGCGCCAGGATCCGGATATCGTGATGATCGGGGAGATCCGCGACCTGGAGACGGCCGAGATCGCCGTCCAGGCCAGCCTGACCGGGCATCTGGTGCTGTCCACGCTGCATACGAACGATGCCCTGTCCGCCATCATCCGCCTGCGGGATATGGGCGTGGAGCCGTATCTGGTGGCATCGTCGCTGATCATGGTGCAGGCACAGCGCTTGGTGCGCATGCTCTGCCCCTCCTGCCGGCGGCAGAGGACGGTTCGCGAGGACGATCTGCGGGCACTGGGCGTGGACGCCGCGGCGTTCGGCGATGCCCCGGTATTCGATGCCGCGGGATGCGGGCACTGCATGCACACCGGATTCCGCGGTCGCGTCGGCATCTATGAAATGACGGCCGTGTCCGAGGCCATGCGCGCCGCCGTGCACGAAGGCATGGGGCTGCCCGATCTCAGGCGACTGGCCAGGCGCGAAGGCATGGTCGGGCTGCGCCAGGACGGCGCCCGCCACGTGGCAGCGGGGATCACGTCGGTCGACGAGGTGCTGCGCGTGACCCGCGCCGACGACGTGGTGGTGCAACAGTGAGCCTGTTCGTCTACGAGGCGCTGGATGCTCACGGCCGTTCCCTGAAGGGAGAGGTCGAGGCCGACTCGGAGCGCGCCGCGCGCAGGCTGCTGAAGGGCCGGCAACTGGTGCCGCGCCGGATTCAGCCGACGCAGCAGGCCCGGGCCCCAGTGTCGGGCGGGCATCGCCGGCATCTGAACGGCGAGGACACCATGACCTTCCTGCAGCAGCTGGCGGCGCTGTTCGGTGCCGGTGTGCCGCTGGCCGATGCCCTGGCCTCGATCGCCGAGGGCATGGAATCGGGCCGGGCTCGCCGCTCGATGATGGCGATCCGGCAGAACGTGCTCGAGGGCGGATCCCTGGCCCAGGGCTTGCGCCGACAGGGTCTGGACGAGGTGATGTGCAACATGGTGGCGGCCGGCGAGGAGACCGGTCAGCTGGAAGCGGTGGCGAACCGCCTGGCCGAGCTCATGGAGCACCGGCAGCGGCTCAGGCAGGAACTGCTGTCGGCAACCCTGTATCCGGCCGTCATCATGGGGTTCGGCGTCCTGGTGCTGCTGTTCCTACTGGCGTACGTCGTGCCCCAGATCATGACCGTGTTCGACCGCGCCGGCAGCGCCTTGCCGCGGGTGACGATCTGGGTGATCGCGGCCTCCTCCCTGTTGCGGCATTACGGCCTGTCCATGCTGATGGCGCTGATCCTCGCCATGCTGGGCTATCGCCTGGCGATACGCCTGCCGGGGTTCCGGCGCAGCCAGGATGCGGCGCTGTTGCGCCTGCCGGGCGTCGGCAGCATCCTGGCCAAGATCGAGACCGCGCGTTTCGCGCATACCCTGGGCATGCTGCTGTCAGGCGGCGTGCCCATCCTGACGGCGATGCAGATCGCCCTTGAGAGCCTGCGCCTGGCGCCGGTCAGGGGGGCTGTGGCTCAGGCCGGCGAGGCCCTCCGGGAGGGCGGGAGCCTTGCCGCCAGCCTGCGCGACAGCCGGGCCATACCATCGCTTGCCGTGCAGATGATCCAGGTCGGCGAGCAGAGCGGCAGGCTGGGCGAGATGCTGCTGCGCGTGGCCGGTAACTACGAGCAGGAGGCCTCGCGCAACCTGAAGCGGAGCGTGACCCTGCTCGAGCCCCTGCTGATCCTGATCATGGCGCTGATGGTCGGGACGCTGGCCATGGCCATCCTGCTGCCGATCGTGCAGATGAACGATCTGATCCG
>DATLWN010000192.1:0-15100 GCA_035576305.1 Mariprofundaceae bacterium | reverse complement strand
TAGAACGGCGTCTGGTTGGCCACCAGCCATCCTCGCTGGCCCTGTTTCAGGACATCGACCAGCGTCTCGCCGTCGAGGATGCCGGTCAGCACCCCCTCCGCCTCCAGGGTATGATAGCCGAGGAACTCGGTCGGCCCGTGCCGCTCGCGGATATCGAACAACGCCTTGGGCACCGACTGCTCGCCGGAACCCGCCCAGGCGGCGCGGGCACGCGCCCGCTGCTCTTCCATGCAGGCCTCGAAGCCGGCCATGTCCAGGCCGATGTCCTGCCCCTTCAGGATGTCGGCGGTCAGGTCGATGGGAAAGCCGTAGGTGTCGTACAGCGCGAACAGCGTCCTGCCGGGGATCACGCCGCCGCTGCCGGCCTCGGCCGCGGCATCCTCGACCAGCTTCAGGCCGTGATCCAGCGTCTTGATGAAGCGCTCCTCCTCGATGCGGATCACCTGCTCGATGTTGGTCTGGCTCTGCTGCAGTTCGCGGAAGTGCCCGCCCATCACCTCGACCAGGCTTGCCACCAGCCGGTGGATGAAGGCCTCGCGCATGCCGAGCAGACGGCCGTGCCGGCAGGCCCGGCGCAGGATGCGCCTGAGCACGAAGCCCCGCCCCTCGTTCGACGGCAGCACGCCGTCGGCGATCAGGAAGGACACCGAGCGCAGGTGGTCGGCGATCACGCGCAGGCTGGCCGTGGTCGTCTCGTCGGCGCCATAGGCCACGCCGGTGAGCTCGGACGCGGCCTGGATCAGACGCTGAAACAGGTCGATGTCGTAGTTGTTGTGCACGCCCTGCATCACGGCGGCCACACGCTCCAGGCCCATGCCGGTGTCGACGCAGGGATGCGGCAATGGATGCAGCTCGCCGGCCTCATCGCGGTCGTACTGCATGAACACCAGATTCCAGATCTCGATGAAGCGGTCGCCGTCCTCGTCGGGCGATCCCGGCGGCCCGCCGGGAATCCCCGGGCCGTGGTCGTAGAAGATCTCGGTGCACGGTCCGCACGGGCCGGTGTCGCCCATGGACCAGAAATTGTCCTTGGCGCCGATGCGCGCGAAACGCGATTCCGGCACCCCGATCTCCTTCAGCCAGATATCGGCCGCCTCGTCGTCGTCCTCGAACACGGTGATGAACAGGCGCGCCGGGTCGAGCCCCAGATCGGCGGTCAGGAACTCCCAGGCGAAATGGATGGCCTCGCGCTTGAAATAGTCGCCGAAGGAGAAGTTGCCCAGCATCTCGAAGAAGGTGTGATGGCGCGCGGTATGGCCGACGTTCTCCAGATCGTTGTGCTTGCCGCCGGCACGCACGCATTTCTGGCTGGAGGCGGCGCGCACGTAGGGACGGGTCTCATTGCCCAGGAACACCTGCTTGAACTGCACCATGCCGGCATTGGTGAACATCAGGGTCGGATCACCGTGCGGCACCAGCCCGCTCGACGGCACGACCGTATGCCCGTTTCGCGCGAAGTAGTCGAGAAAGCGCGAGCGTATTTCAGAAGCCTTCACCTAGTCCTCCACATTCCGGCGTTGCAGCGCGCGCAGGATCGTAGCGGAATCATATCCCTTTTGCTTCAAAAAACGTGCCTCGCGCTGCCATCGCAGCGATTCCGAGAAACGAAGTTCCTGGGGATCGCGCCTGGCCAGCCAGGCGGCACATGCCGCATCGGCGTCGAAATCCTGCGCCGCGCTTTCAGCCGCCTGGGCCAGCGCCTGGGCATCCACGCCGCGCAGCCTCGCCTTCCGTACCGCCAGCCACGGCGCCTCGCCGCGGCGCAGCCGCGAACGCAGGAAGGCCTCGGCGAAGCGCGCTTCGCTCAGAAACCCCTGTTCGACGAGACGTTGAATACACGTATCGATCTCTTTGGGAGGAAAGCCCTTTTCGCCGAGCTTCATGCGGAGCTCCGTCTCGCAGTATTCGCGCCTGGCCAGCCAGCGCAGCGCCGTAGCATGGGCGGTCGGCTGTGGCCGGGGCGCCGCCATGATGCTATCCGGCGGCGGTCGCGGCCTTGGGTACCGGAATGCCGAGCTTGCCGCGCACCTGCGCCTCCAGTTCGGCCATCATATCCGGATGCTGCTTCAGGTAATCGATGGCGTTGTCCCGACCCTGGCCGATGCGTTCGTTGCCGACGGCATACCAGGCCCCGCTCTTCTTGACCAGATCGTAGGTTACGCCCAGATCCAGCACCTCGCCGGCATGGGATACGCCCTCGCCGTACATGATGGTGAATTCGGCGCTCTTGAACGGCGGCGACACCTTGTTCTTGACCACCTTGACCCGGGTCTCGTTGCCGATGACCTCATCGCCCTTCTTCACGGCACCGGTGCGGCGCACGTCCAGGCGCACCGAGGCGTAGAATTTCAGGGCGTTGCCGCCGGTCGTCGTCTCGGGATTGCCGAACATCACGCCGATCTTCATGCGGATCTGGTTGATGAAGACCACCATGGTCTTGGAGCGGGAGATCGACGAGGTCAGCTTGCGCAGCGCCTGGCTCATCAGGCGCGCCTGCAGGCCCATGTGCGAATCGCCCATATCGCCTTCCAGTTCGGCCTTCGGGGTCAGGGCCGCCACGGAATCCACGACGATCAGGTCGATGGCGCCGGAACGGGTCAGCATGTCCACGATCTCCAGGGCCTGCTCGCCCGAGTCCGGCTGAGAGATCAGCAGCTCCTCGATGTTGACGCCGAGCTTCTCGGCATAGTTCACGTCCAGCGCGTGCTCGGCATCGATGAAGGCACAGGTACCGCCCATGCGCTGCGCCTCGGCCACGGCATGCAGGGCCAGCGTGGTCTTGCCCGAGGACTCCGGCCCGTAGATCTCGATCACCCGCCCGCGCGGATAACCGCCGACGCCAAGGGCGGCGTCCAGGGCCAGGCTGCCGGTCGAGATGACCTCCACCGGCACCCGGCTCTCCTCGCCGAGCCGCATGATCGTTCCCTTGCCAAACTGCCGCTCGATCTGCGACAGCGCGGTTTCCAGAGCCTTGGCTTTTTCCGACATGTTCATTCCCCCAGTGGAAACGCTTCCAGGATTCGGTACTGCGCCCCTTCAGGACGGAGTATGGACTGCATCAGGCACAACGTCCCGGCCGTCCACGCCAATTCTGGCATCTCGGGCATCGCCTGCAGCACCTCGGCCTCGAGCGGTGCCGCCGCCTGCGAGGCCCGGGCCAGCGTCACATGCCCGCGGAAGGGCTCATCCCTGGCCGAGCGCTTGCGAACCGTAGCACGACCGGCAAGCCGGCAACAACGGGCAAGCCGCGCCAGCTTCCCTGCCGATGCCTCCGCATCCGCGACACCGGCCCACAGCACGCGCGGCCGCATCAGGTTGGGGAAGGCGCCGAAGCCCTGGATGTGGAGCGCCAACGGGGCATGGCGGCGGGCGCAATCGGCCAGCGCCTCGGCGAGGTCATCCGTATCCCGGCCGTCGACATCGCCGAAGAAGGCCAGGGTCAGATGCCAGTTCTGCGGCGGCACATCCCGCCATAGGGCCGGGTGGAAGTCGGCATTGGCGCTCTCCCACCAGGCATGCAGCTCCTCGCGGATATCGTCCGGAATGGCAAGCGATGCGAACAGGCGCATGGCTAGCGGCGGAACTCCATGGCCAGCAGGAACATCTCGGCCGAATCCTTGCGGCTGGCTGCCGGCTTGATGGCCTTGACGGTGCGGAACCAGCCCGCCAGCTCGCGGCGGAAGGCCTCGTAGCCGCTGCCCATGAAGCTCTTGAGTAGCATGTGCCCCCCCTCCTTCAGGTGATTGACGGCGAAGTTCAGGGTCATGTCGTTCAGGTGCATCATCCGCGCCTGGTCCACGACCTTGTTGCCGCTCATCTCCGGCGCCATGTCCGACAGCACCAGCGACAGCGGCCGCCCGGCCAATGCCGCCTCGATCGCTGCAAGCCCGTCGGCGGAATCGAAATCCCCCTGCAGGATGACGGCGCCCGGTACCGGCGAGACCGGCAGCAGATCGATGCCGACGAGCAGGCCGCCATCGCCGAGGCGGGCAGCCATCTCCGCGCTCCATGAGCCGGGGGCGCAACCCAGATCGACCACGGCCGCATCCGGCTTCAGGTTCAGGCCATGCCGATCGAGGATCTCGGTCAGCTTGAAGGCCGCACGCGAACGCTTGCCTTCCTTTTGCGCCCGCTTGACGAAGCTGTCGCCGACATGGCGCTGGTACCATTGGCTGCTGCCCTTTTTTGCGCCCATGCGTCTATTCCTTCAGGCGCCAGCCGGTCCGCCACACCTGCCAGCACAGCAGGATGCAGCCCAGGCTGGTCAGGCCGACCACCCACACCGTGTGCATGGGATCGGTGTCGCCCAGGCCGAGGAAACCGAAGCGGAAACCGTCGATCAGGTAGAAGAACGGGTTGGCCTCGTTCAGGTGGCGCCAGAACGTCGGCAGCTGCCCGGAGGTGTAGAACACCCCGGACAGGAAGGTCAGCGGCAGGATCACGAAATTGCTGATCAGGGCGATATCGTCGAACTTGCGCGACCAGATGCCGCCGACCAGGCCGAGTGCGCCCATGATGACGCTGCCGCAGAATCCGTAATAGAGGACCAGCAGCGGATGAAAGGCCGGGAAGTGCACGAACGGCAGCAGCACCCCGAGGAACACCGTGGCCACCACCAGCGAGCGCACCACCGCCGCGGCCAGGAAGGCCGCCACCACCTCGGCGGCGGACAGCGGCGCCATCAGCAGGTAGATGTGCACGTTCATCACCTTGCTGGTGACGATGGAGCTCGAGGTGTTGGCGAAGGCGTTCTGCAGCATCGACATCATGGCCAGGCCCGGCACCAGGAAGGTGAAATACTCGATGGCCAGGCCCGGTACCTGCCGGTTGCCCATGGCATAGCGGAACACCACCAGATACAGCAGCGCCGTCAGTGCCGGAGCCACGATGGTCTGCATCTTGACCTTCAGGAAACGCCTGACCTCACGCATGAACAGCGTGCGAGCGCCGTAGAGGTTGGCCTGGCTCACGACTTGTCATCCCGGGTCAGGCGCAGGAACACATCCTCCAGGTCCTCCTGGCGCACACAGGCGTCCAGCGGCGCCCCCAGCCGCTCCACGGCGGCGGAATACGCGGCATGGAAGGTCGTGCTGGTGGCATCCGGGTGCTGCAGGGTCAGGCAGATGCCATCATCCATCAGGCGCGGCTGGAACGCCTCCAGTGCCGCCATATCCTCCGCGTTGGGTCGGCGCTCCGCTCCGTAGCGCAACCACAGGTAGGAGCCGGCGACCTCGTGCATCAGCGCGCGCATCGGCTTATCGGCAATCACCCTGCCGCGGTGAATGATGGCCACGCGGTCGCACAACTCCTCCGCCTCCTCCAGGTAATGGGTGGTCAACAGGATGGTCGTGCCCTGGCCGTTCAGCTCGCGCATGAACGCCCACAGGCGCTGGCGCAACTCGACATCCACGCCGGCCGTGGGCTCGTCCAGCACCACCAATTGCGGCCGGTGCACCAGGGCCTGGGCCACCAGCAGCCGCCGGCGCATGCCGCCGGACAGCTGGCGCGTGTTCTTGCCCGCATGTTCGGCCAACTCCAGACGCACCAGCAATTCGTCGATCCAGGCATCGTCCGGCCGTTTGCCGTACATGCCGCTGGTCAGGCGCAGCACCTCGCGCGGGGTGAAAAAGGGATCGAAGGCCGCCTCCTGGGGCACGATGCCCATGCGGCGCTTGCACCACGAGCGTTCGGCGAAGACATCGTGGCCCAACAGCTGGGCCCGGCCGGCAGTCGGGCGCACGATATCGGCCAGGATGTTGATCAGCGTGCTCTTGCCGGCGCCGTTCGGCCCCAGCAGGGCGTAGAAGCTTCCTGCCGGCACCTCGAGATCCACACCGTGCAGGGCCGTTTTGCCGTTGTCATAGACCTTGGCCAGGCCTTCGACCTGCAGCGCAAGGTTCGCCATGTCAGATCAGGAAATAGCCGGGAAACGACTGGTTTCGGACAGGATCGGCATCAATCAGTAGCCGGCGTTGGCGCAGCCGCCGCCCGACTCGGAAGGCGTGAACGATTTGCCGCAACCGCAGGTGGACGCCGCATTGGGGTTGCGGATCACGAACGAGGCGCCCTGGATGCTCTCCTGGTAATCGACCTCCGCGCCCTTCAGCAGATCCATGCTCATCGGATCCACCAGCAGCTTCACCTCGCGGCTCTCGATCACCTGATCGTTCTCGCCCACCGCATCGTCGAAGGTGAAGCCGTACTGGAAGCCGGAGCAGCCGCCGCCGGACACGAAGATGCGCAGATGCATGCCGCTGTTCGCCTCATCGGCGAGCAGGGCGTGGATCTTGTTGGCGGCGGATTCGGTCAGGCTCAGCGACATGGGTACCTCACACAATAATTGACTGTATTATCAGCACTTATCCGCCTCGGCGCAACCCCATGCGTACTGGGGCCTGCCGCAAAGCCTGCGCTTGTCAGCGGTGGCCGGACCGCCACAATGCACCGATGCCTGTTCGGATCTGGTGGATTGCGCTGCTGCTGCTGACCTCGTGCCAATCGGGGCCGCCCGTCTATAAGGAATCCCGTTTCATGATGGGCACCATCGTCACCTTCACCGTCATCGATGCCGACAAGGCGCAGGCCGCCGCCGCCGTGCGCGCCGCGGCCGATGCCATGCAGGGCCTGGCCGACGCGTTGACGATCTATGGTGATCATGCCAACACCGTCAAGGCCTTCAACGATTCCATCCCCGGCACCCCCATGCGTCTGGGGTCCGACGCCGAAACGGTGCTGGAGGCATCGATGAGGGTATCCGGGCAAAGCCATGACGCCTTCGACCCGGCCCTGGGCGCGCTGGATGTGTTGTGGGGGTTCTCGCTGCAGCCGCCGCCGAGTACCCCGCCCTCCCCGCAGACCATCGACAGGGACATGGCCAACGTCCACTGCCTGACGCGCACGGCCGGCGGCTGGGTGCGCCATTCAGCCGTTTGCCAGCTCGATTTCGGCGGTATCGCCAAGGGGTATGTCGTCGATCAGGGCATCCGCATCCTGCAGCAGCACGGCATCCATAACGCCATCATCAACGCCGGGGGCAACCTGCGCGTCATCGGCAGCCACGGTAAGCGCGCCTGGCACATCGGCATCAAGCACCCGAGGCAGGCGGGCGGCATCCTGGGGGCGATCGACCTAAAGGACGGAGAAAGTATTTCCACATCAGGCGATTACGAGCATTTCTTCATGTACGATGGAAAGCGCTATCATCACATCCTGAACCCCGCGACCGGCTGGCCTTCCCGTGGCGTGCAGAGCGCCACCATCGTGGCGCCCTCGGGCATCATGTCCGATGCCTGGAGCACGGCCCTGTTCGTGCTCGGGCCGGCGGGGCTGCCCCTGGTGGCCCGCCTCGGCATGGACGGGCTGATCGTCGATGCCGACGGCCATCTGCACATGACGCCGGGCATGCGCGGCCGCTTCCAGCCTTCATCACCCCGCTAAGGACAAGTCCGGCTTGCTACACGCTAGCCTGCCTCCTATGCTCTGACACACATCGTCGATATCACCCGGAGGGGAGCACATGGACGTTTCGGAACTGCTGGCATTCACCGTCAAGAACAACGCCTCGGACCTGCATATCTCCTCCGGTGAGCCGCCGCTGATCCGAATCCACGACGACATGACGCGGATCAAGATGCCGCCGCTGCAGGCGCGCGAGGTCCAGGCCATGCTGTACGACATCATGAACGACACCCAGCGCAAGGTGTTCGAGGAGCATCTGGAGCTCGACTTCTCGTTCTCCCTCGGCGATATCGCCCGTTTCCGCGTCAACACCTTCGCCCAGAACCGGGGCATGAGCGCCGCTTTCCGCGTGATTCCCAATGAGGTGTTCACCATCGAACAGCTGAAGAGCCCGGATATCTTCAAGGACATCTCGATGACGCCGCGCGGCATCTGCCTGGTGACCGGGCCGACCGGTTCCGGCAAATCGACGACCCTGGCGGCCATGGTCGACCACCGCAACCAGAACGAGCGCGGCCATATCCTGACCATCGAGGACCCGATCGAGTTCGTGCACAAGTCCAAGGGAAGCCTGATCTCCCAGCGTGAACTGGGGCCGCACACCCATTCCTTCTCCAACGCCCTGCGCAGCGCCCTGCGCGAGGATCCCGACGTGATCCTGGTCGGCGAGTTGCGCGATCTGGAGACCATCCGCCTGGCCCTGACGGCCGCCGAAACCGGCCACATGGTGTTCGGCACGCTGCATACCTCGTCGGCACCGAAGACCATCGACCGTATCATCGACGTCTTCCCGGCCGCCGAGAAGGATATGGTCCGCGCCATGCTGTCCGAATCGCTGCGCGCCGTGATCTCGCAGACCCTGATCAAGACGGCCGACGGCACCGGCCGCGTGGCGGCCTACGAGATCATGCTGGGAACCCCCGCCATCCGGAACCTGATCCGCGAGAACAAGGTGCCGCAGATGGTGTCGGTGATGCAGACCTCCATGCGCGAGGGCATGCAGACGCTGGATACGCATTTGCAGGAACTGGTCAAAGGTCGCAAAATCACCCAGCAGGCGGCGCTGGAAGTGGCCAACAACAAGAAGCTGTTCGGCGGCGGCGCCGTATAAAGATCCAAGGGGGAACAGATGAGTGCGAATGAGCCGGTGCAGCGGCTATCGATCAAGCAACTGCTGATGGTGATGGTCAAGAAGGATGCCTCCGACCTGTACATCACGGCAGGCATGCCACCGTCCTACCGCATCAACGGCGTGGTGCATCCGCTGAAGCAGGAGCCCCTGAACAACGTGCACTGCGAGCAGCTGGCCAACTCGGCGATGAGCGAGAAGCAGCGTGCCACCTTCGCCGCGACCATGGAGATGAACCTGGCGCTCTCCTACCCCGATCTCGGCCGTTTCCGTGTCAACATCTTCCGCCAGCGCGGCAGCGTCGGCATGGTGATTCGCCAGATCAAGACCAAGGTGCCGACGCTCGACGAACTGGGCCTGCCGCCCATCTTCAAGGACATCTCGATGAGCAAGCGCGGCCTGGTGATCATGGTCGGCGCCACCGGCAGCGGCAAATCCACGTCGCTGGCGGCCATGATCGACCACCGCAACAGCAATGAGGCGGGGCATATCATCAGCATCGAGGATCCGATCGAGTTCGTGCATCAGCACAAGAAATGCGTCATCACCCAGCGCGAGGTCGGCACCGATACCCTCGAATACAAGGATGCGTTGAAAAACACGCTGCGCCAGGCTCCCGACGTGATCCTGATCGGTGAGATCCGGGACCGCGAGACCATGGAGCATGCCATCACCTTCTCCGAAACCGGCCACCTGTGTATGGCCACCCTGCATGCCAACAACGCCAACCAGGCCCTGGACCGCATCATGAACTTCTTCCCGGAGGAGGTGCATCCGCAGGTCAGGCTCAATCTGGCCCTGAACCTGCGCGCCATCCTCTCCCAGCGATTGATCAAGACCATCGACGATGCGCGTACGCCGGCGATCGAGATCCTGATCAACACGCCGCGCATCTCGGATCTGATCTCGAAGTGGGAGATCACCGAGATCAAGGAGGCCATGGCCAATGGCAAGAATTACGGCATGCAGACCTTCGACCAGGCCCTGCTCGATCTGTGGAGGGAAGGCAAGGTCAGCGAGGAAGAGGCCCTGGCCCATGCCGATTCGGTCAACGACCTGCGCCTGAAGATCAAGATGTCTCGCCTGGAAGGCGGGGATAGCCGCTCCGATATCAGTGCCCTGAGCGGCGGCGATCTGTCCGATCTGAAGATCTGACCATGGCTGAATGGCATCTCATCGACGACCTGCTGTTGGCCGCGCACAAATACAAGGCCTCGGATCTGATCATCCGGACCAATGACCGCATCCGCATGCGTATCCATGGCTCGATCGTCACCGTGTCGCCGGACAAGATGGCCGAGCCGAGCCGCGATCAGATGAAGGAGATGATCGCGCACGTGACGCGCGGTCTGCACGCGGACATCGCCATCGAGGACCTGCACAGCCTCGATCTGCACTATTCGCTGGAGAACGTCGCACACTTCCGTATCCACGTCCTCAGGACCCACAATAATTTCGGCCTCGTGGCCCGCGTGATCCCGCAGGTCATTCCCGGCTTCGACGAGCTGCACCTGCCGCCGGTGGTGCGCGAAATCTCGGGCTATCGCAACGGCCTGGTGCTGATGGCCGGCGCCACGGGCTCCGGCAAAAGCACGACCATGGCCGCGATGCTCAACCACGTGATCACGAGCCGGCCCGTGCATGTGGTCACCATCGAGGACCCGATCGAATACCGCTACAGCTCCCAGCAGAAGGGTTCGGTATGCCAGCGCGAGCTCGGGCGCGATGTCATGACCTACGCCCAGGGCCTGAACGATGCATTGCGGGAATCCCCGGACATCATCGTCGCCGGCGAGGCGCGCGACAGACAGGTGATCCAGCTGGCCCTGCAGGCCTCCGAAACCGGTCATCTGGTGATGGCGACGGTGCATGCCACGACGGCCATCGGCACGATGCAGCGCATCATGTCCTCGTTCTCCCTGGACGAGCAACCCGCCATCCGCGAACGCCTGTCGGAGAACCTGCGCGCCATCGTCGTACAGAAGCTGCTGCCGCTGAAAAGCGGCAAGGGCCGTGTCGTGGCCCTGGAGATCATGATCCGCAACTCCGTGATCAAGCATTTCATCCTGGATACGGACCGCTGGCGGGAGATCCCGAAGGCCATGGAGGAAGGCAGCACGCTCTACGGCAGCCAGAGCTTCGACCAGCATCTGCAGCAGCTGGTCGAAAGCGACCAGGTCGAATACGAGGAAGCGTTGGCGCATGCGACCTATCCCGAGGATTTCGTCATGCGCATGGGTCGCGAATAGCCGAGGCCCCTAGTTCCGGGCCCTTCCGGTAAAGCGCAGTCTCCGGATCGCCTGGCGGATGGCCTCCGCACCCTTGCGCATCTCTTCGCGCCCGCCCGCGCCCACCGGCAACGGCATGGGCCTGCCGATCCGAATCCTGGCCCTGCCGCGTCGCAGGAACGGTGTCCACACGTGCTTGTGGTCGAAAGGCCAGACCCCTGTGACGCGAAACGGGATCACCGGCGCACCCGTTTCGTGGGCCAGCACCACCGCCCCCGGCAACACATGCAGCATCGGTACCGGGGGATTCGCCGCACCTTCGGGAAACAGACAGACGGCCTGTCCGGCACGCACCGCCTCGATCACGGCCTGCAGGGCATGGCGGTTGGCCCCACCGGGATTGACGGGAATCGCTCCCACCATATCGAAAAGCCAGCGGAAGCCGCGCATACTGTAATACTCCCGCGACATCAGAAAGCACAGCGGCCGGTCCACGGCCGCCTGGATCAGCAAGGGATCGACGCCAGCCAGGTGATTGCCGACCAGAATGACCGGACCTTCCGGAAGATGAAACCGCTGCCTGCGGGGCAGGCGCTGCCAAAGACAGCAGTACAGGCGATTCAGAAACCGCAGAAGGCGGTTCGGACCGCGCGTATCGCCGCTTCTCATGTGATCTCCTTTATGCCCTTTCCCGATGCGCAAGCCTACGGTGATCCCTGCCCCGAGGCCATGATCGCCGGCCGGAACGCACGCAGCAGGCCCTCGGCCTTGTGGTCGGTCTCCCGCAATTCCGCGAGTGGATCGGAGTCGGCGACGATGCCGGCACCGGCGGCCCATGCCAGTTCGTGCCGATGCCACCAGAAGCTGCGGATCAGGATGTTCATATCCGCCTCGCCATCCCAGCCGACATGGCCGATACCGCCGGTGTAGGCCTCGCGCGCCCCGGGCTCCAACTCATGGATGATCTCCATGCAGCGCACCTTCGGGCAGCCGGTGATCGTTCCTCCCGGGAACATGGCCCTGAAGACATCGATGACATCCCGGCCCGGCGCCAGACGGCCCCGCACGTTCGACACGATATGCTGTACCGTGGCATAGCGTTCCAGCACCATGCGCTCGTCGACCGTCACACTGCCCGGCAGGCAGACCCGCCCCAGATCGTTGCGTTCCAGATCGACGAGCATGATGTGCTCGGCCCGTTCCTTTTCCGACAGCATCAGCTCGCTGGCCAGCAGCGCATCATCATCCCCTTCGCCGCGTCGCCGCGTACCGGCGATCGGGCGCGTCTCCACGACCCCGTCCGCATGCATGCGAAACAGGCGCTCGGGCGATGCCGAGATCACATAAAAGGGATCCCGATCCCCGATGCGTACAAAGCAGGCAAAGGGCGCGGGATTGACCCGGCGGAGCCTAGCGTAGAGATCACCCAGACGATCCTCGGGCAGCCCACCCCGCCAGAAACGCGCGATATTGGCCTGGAACACGTCGCCGGCATGGATGTAGGCCTTGGCCCGTTCGACGGCCTGCAGGTAATCCTGGGGCATCGTGGCGCGCACATCGTGTACCGGCACGGCGACATCCCCGTCGCCATGCCCCGCCTCTGCATCCCCGAGCATCGCCTGTAGCACATCCAGATGCGCCTCGCCGAGCAGCGTGTTCAGATGCAGCCTGCCTGCCGCGGTATCGATGCAGATCGTCCAGGCTGGAAAGAACGTCCATAACACAGGCCCGGCCAATGGCGTCTTGGGCTGGGGCAATCGCTCGATCAGCGCCCCCGCCTCATAGGCGGCGTAGAACAGGCAGCGGATGCCGGGGGCGGTGCGGCCAGCCGTGCCGGAAGACAGCTCCCGCCGCCACGCAGTCAGAAAGGCCTCGCCGTCGCCGCCGGCATGCAGCGCCTGCGAACGGCCCTGGGCGGATATCAGGAACTGGCGACCCGCGCCGGACGGGTCCTCGAGGATGGCGCGGAAGGCCTCCGGGAAGCGCCGGAACAGGTCGTGGCCCGCCGGCGAACCGGCAGGCCAGACCAGGCTGCGGGCATGGATGGATTGGACGGGGATCAGGATGGCCGGACCGGAAGGCTCAATCGAACTTGCGCATCACCACCGAGGCGTTGGTTCCACCAAAACCGAACGAGTTCGAGATGGCCACGCGGATATTCGCTTCGCGCGCCGTATGCGGTACATAATCCAGATCGCATTCCGGGTCCGGATCGTCCAGGTTGATCGTCGGCGGCACCACCCCGTGATGCACGGCCAGCACCGTGAAGGCGGCCTCGATGCCGCCGGCGGCACCGAGCAGATGGCCGGTCATCGATTTGGTCGAGGAAACCATCAGGGATCTGGCGTGGTCCCCGAACACGGACTTGATGCCCTGCGTTTCGGCCAAGTCGCCCGCCGGCGTCGAGGTGCCGTGGGCGTTGATGTAGTCCACCTCGCCCGGGGCGATCCCGGCCGATGCCAGCGCCGCCTTCATGCAGCGGGCACCGCCCTCGCCACCCGGCGCCGGGGCCGTCATGTGGTAGGCATCACCCGACATGCCGTAGCCGACCACCTCGGCCAGGATCGTGGCGCCACGGGCCCTGGCCGAGTCGAGCGATTCCAGCATCAGCACGCCGGCCCCCTCGCCCATCACGAAACCGTCGCGGCCGGCATCCCAGGGGCGGGATGCCCGCTCCGGCTCGTCGTTGCGCGTGGACAGGGCACGGGAGGCACAGAAGCCGCCGATGCCCAGCTCGCAGATGCAGGACTCGGATCCACCGGCCAGCATCGCATCGGCATCGCCGCGGGCGATGACCGCAAAGGCGTCGCCGACGGCGTGCGTACCGGTGGCACAGGCTGTCACCGTGGCCGAGTTCGGTCCCTTGGCGCCGGTCAGCATCGATACCCAGCCGGAGATCATGTTGATGATCGTCTGGGGGATGAAGAACGGCGAGATCTTGCGCACGCCGCCCTCCATGTAGGATTGCATCGTCTTCTCGATCGAGGGCAGGCCGCCGATGCCCGAGCCGATGATCACGCCGACGCGCTCGGCGTTGGCCTCGCTGATCTCCAGCCCGGATTGTGCCAGGGCCATGAACGAAGCCGCGATGCCGTACTGGATGAACGTATCCATCTTTCGGGCATCCTTCTTGTTTACGAAGGCATCGACGTCGAAATCCGGCACCTCACCGGCGATGGTGCACGGCATGGCGGTGGCCTCGGCATCGAAACGGGTGATGCGGCGAATACCCGATTTGCCTGCCACCAGATTCCGCCAGGTTGGCTCGGTACCCGTGCCCAGCGGGGTCACCAGCCCGACGCCGGTGACGACGACGCGGCGATTCATGGATTACTCCGCTTTGGAAGCGATATAGTCGATAGCGTTCTGTACGGTCTGGATCTTTTCAGCATCCTCGTCCGGGATCTCGATGCCGAATTCTTCCTCGAAAGCCATGACCAACTCAACGGTATCGAGCGAATCGGCGCCGAGATCATCCACAAAGGAGGAATCGGAGTTGATTTCGCTTTCGTCGACGTTCAGCTGGTCGGCAACAATCTTGATCACTTTCGCTTCAATTTCTGCAGACATGGATAGTCCTCCCGAAACAAATTAGCGCGGCTTCTATCATAGGTCACAGGGCCGCACAAGCCTGAAACCTCACATTGAACCGAGGCAGCCGTTTTCAAGGCGGCTCCGGCATCAAAACTACATATACATACCGCCGTTCACATGCAGCACCTGGCCGGTGATATAAGCGGCCTGATCGCTGGCCAGGAACAGCACGGCATGGGCAATATCGCGCGGTGCACCCAGGCGCGCCAGCGGAATCTGCTCGACGAGGCGCTTCGTCGCCTCCTCACCGAGTTCCGCCGTCATGTCCGTGGCGATGAAGCCCGGCGCCACCGCATTGACGGTGATGCCGCGCGAACCGATCTCGCGGGCCAGCGAGCGGGTCAGCGCGTCAATGCCGCCCTTGCTGGCACAGTAATTGGCCTGGCCCGGGTTGCCCATCGAGGCCACCACCGAGGACAGGTTGATGATGCGCCCTTTACGCGCCTTCATCATCGGCTTCAGCGCGGCCTGGGATGCATAAAACACGGAGGACAGGTTGGTGTCGATGACCTGCTGCCATTCCTCACCCTTCATGCGCATGGCCAGGGTGTCGCGCGTGATGCCGGCGTTGTTGACCAATACATCCAGATGGCCGAAATGCGCGGCGGCATCGGTGACGAAGGCCTGGATCTCGCCCTGTTTCGATACATCCACAGCCCGGGCCAGCACCTCCACGCCGTGGGCGGAGGCC
>DATLWN010000191.1:0-2663 GCA_035576305.1 Mariprofundaceae bacterium | reverse complement strand
GACGGTGTGCTGGCGTGACGCCCTGGCCGACGTCAGGCCTAGCGGAGCCGCCTACGCCCTGCATCCGGAAGGGGCCGCGAACTGGGCGGAGGTGCGCGATGGGCTGGCGGCGCAGCGAGACATCAGCCTCGCCGTCGGGCCGGAGGGCGGCTGGAGCACGCACGACCTGGTGAAGCTCTCGGAGCTGGGCTTCAGCCCCATGCGCTTCGGGCCGCGCATCCTGCGCACCGAAACCGCCGCGCCGGCGCTGACCGCCGCAATCCAGGCGCTGCTGGGCTGAGTGTTCCATTTCAATTCGGCGCTGGTATGATGCCGCCCCTGCACGAGGCAGGCCGATGTAGCTCAGCTGGTAGAGCAGCTCATTCGTAATGAGCAGGCCCGCGGTTCGAATCCGCGCATCGGCTCCACATCACCAAACAAAGGGCTGCGGATGCAGCCCTTTTTCATTGGATCCGGCCGCACATTGGCATCAGCCTTCTGGCTCCCTGTCGTACAGATGGAAATACCCCCGGCAGCCGCCGGCCTCGCGCGCCATCCTCTTCCCGTACTCATCATCGGGCCGGGCGATGGCGTAGGTGGCGATCTGCGGGTAGCGGTGATGACAGAACGCCAGCACAGCCAGGCCACCCAGGTCGGCCGTATCGATATCGGCGATCACGGTGTCGAAACTTTCCTCCTGGATGTGGTCGTACGCCAGCAGGTCGCTGTGCACGACGTTGGTCTGCCAGCGGCAGATTTCCAGCATCGAGGCGATCTGGTCCGCGATGCCGGCATCCCCGGCCAGGATCAGGCACTTCTGGGGAGGGGTCCTGTGCATCAGTGCGGGGCGGTCCGGACGCGCAAATGGCTGGAGCATACCTTGGCAAAAGGGCAGTCATCGAGCCTGCACGGGGCACTCCACGCCTCGGAGAAACAGGGCATATGCCCTTCCTGGAATTGAATGCAGCGGATCAGCTCACCCAGGCCGATCCGCGCCGCGTCCTTGATGCCCAGCGCCTCGGCCAGCCTGCGGATGTCGTCCGACAGCATCATCGCTCGCCACCCCCGGCACATCTCGGGTGCCTGGGCCGATCCCCGATGCGCGCGGCATGCATGGGCGGGGGAGCGGAGAGCCCGGCCCTCACGAGCGACCGCTGTCCAGGCGCCGGTCGATCTCCTTCTCGGCCTCCAGCCAGTCCTGCATCTCATTCCCCGTCGCAAAACCGCGCTGTTCGGCATGGTAATAGGCCGCCTCAGCGATCATCTGCCGGCGGATTTCCACCCACAGGCTCGCGCCCTTTTCCTTTTTTGCCGTGGCGCCGGCGGACTTTCGGTTCGCCTTTCTTTTTGCATCCATACCATTCCTCCTTGAGCGATTCGCCTCCCTACGCCACGGAAACCTCGCGGCAACCCTCCGCCGCCATGATCGGCGGATGCGCATACCCATTATCGGAATAGGTAATTTAGAAAGAACCGTCTGTGGAGGTAATGGGAATAATTCTGATTTTCTCGCCCCGAGGCGGGAAAGGCGCGGCCGTTAGGTTTGCAGCCCGAGACTGGCCAGGATGCGTGCAAGCCGGACGGGCGTATCCACCCCCAGTTTGTCCATGATGTGCTGGCGATGGGTGTAGACCGTCTTCTCGCTCAGGTGCATGGCACGGGCGATCTCGGCCACGCTCCGCCCCTCGGCCACATGCATGCAGATTTCGAGTTCGCGCTTGGTCAGGGATGCGGGCCGGAGGCGGCGCGATCCGAACCGTTCCCCCGGAATGCTCTCGTCTTCTTTCGCATCGACGTAATGCTGGCCGGCCATGATGGCGCGAATGGCCGAGACCAGCGCCGTGGCGCCGCTGCGCTTGCAGACAAACCCCATGGCCCCCAGCTGCATGGCCTGCTCCGCCACCATGCCGGTGTGCATGCTCAGCACCAGGATCCTGGCCTGGGGATGGCGATCCAGGATGCGCCGCATGGCCTCAAGCCCGCTGATATCGGGCAGGGAAATATCCATGATCAGGATATCGGGCAGATACGTGTCGTAATCACGGCAGGCCTGTTTGCCGCTGGCCGATTCCGCCACCACCCGAAGATCGCCCTCCTTTTCCAGCAGATGCCGGAATCCGGTGCGCACGATCTCGTGATCATCGACGAGCTGGATGCGGATGGCTGGCGTGGACATCCTCAGCGCTTCCCTGCGTCGGGCAGGGGCAGGGTTGCCTCGATGTGCACACCGTCATGGGGATTGTGCGTGAGCCGGAAGGTCCCATCCAGGGCATGGACCCGTTCGCGCATGCCGATGATGCCCATGCCTTCGGATAGGCCTTCGCCGGAGCGAACCGTGCCGTTATCGTCGATCTTGATCCGGACCTGACCCCTCCGCCCGCGTCGCGGAAGGACATGCTTCACGGCAACCTCGACGCGATCCGCCCCGCCATGGCGCTGGGCATTGGTCAGCGCCTCCTGCACCATCCGGTAGATCGTGATGGCATGTATGTCGTCCAGCCGATCGATCCTCCCCTCGATATGCAGAATGCAGTCGGTGCCGGTCCTTCTCTTGGCTTTGCCGGCGAGCTCCATCAAGGCCGCCGTCAGGCCCAGGGCATCGAGGACCGACGGCCTCAACCTGACCAGGGTGGCACGGCTTGCGCCGAACGATGCCTGGGTATCGCGCACGATCTCTGCGGCCA
>DATLWN010000190.1:0-5733 GCA_035576305.1 Mariprofundaceae bacterium | reverse complement strand
GATCGCTCCCAGGTCTACATCATGAACGTCGTCAAATGCCGGCCGCCGGACAACCGCAACCCGGAGTCCTCCGAGATCGCGGCCTGTGCGCACTGGTTCGATGCGCAGTGGCAGGCGATCTCGCCGCGTATCGTCTGCCTGCTGGGCAAGGTGGCGGCCCAGGCCGTGCTGGGCAGCGACGCCCCGATGGCGGCCATGCGCGGGCGCTGGCATGAAAGCAGGGGGGCGAAGGTGCGTGCGACCTATCATCCGGCCTACCTGCTGCGTTCGCCGCAGCAGAAGGCGCACGTCTGGCAGGATCTGCGGGCGGTGGCCCATGCCTGCTGGCAGCACGAGGGTAAAGCCTAGGCGGCCTCCTCGTCGGCGGACGGGTTCAGGGTGATGCGCACCCGCTGGATCCAGCCGCCGCTCAGTTCCGTGACCTCCAGCCGCACATCATCGACCGCCAGGCAGACCGGGCCGTCCGGCTGTTCCCCGAGCATCTGCACGATCAGGCCCCCGATGGTGGTGGCCTCGTTCTTCGGCAACTCGCAACCCAGCTCGTCGTTGACGTCGTGGATGCTGACCATGGCCTCGGCGACCAGAGAGCCGTCCGGTTTGTGCCACATGTCCGGCTGTTCCGGGATGTCCCACTCGTCGGTGATCTCGCCGACGATCTCCTCGAGGATGTCCTCCAGCGTGATCAGGCCGTCGATATCGCCGAACTCGTCGACGACGATGGCCATGTGCTGACGGCGCGTCTGGAACTCGAACAGCATGTCCAGGGCGTTCTTCGACGACGGGATGAACATCGGCGTCTGCCAGATCACGGCCTGCACCAGCGGGATGTCCCGGTTCTTCAGGCGCATCAGGTCGCGAAGGTGCACGATGCCGATCAGGTTGTCCGGTTCCTTATGGTAGACCGGGTAGCGCGAATGCGGCTTGGCCATGGCATAGGCCAGGCATTCGCCGACGCTGCGCTCGGCATCGATCATGATCATGTTCTTGCGCGGCGACATCAGGGCCCGCACATTGACCTCGTGCAGGCGCAGGCTGCTGAGCAGCATCTGCTCGCGCGAGCTGTCCAGCATGCCGCCCTTGGCGCCCATGTCGATCAGGGTGGCGAGCTCCTGGTGCGTGATGATCGGTTCGCGGGTGGCCGGCATGCGGAAGAAGCGGCGCATCACGCCGATCATGGCCATCAGCACGGCGATGACCGGCGACAGCAGGCGCTGGGTCCAGAACAGCACGGGCGCCACCTTGACGGCGATGGCTTCGGCGTGGGCGACGGCGATGGCCTTGGGCAGGATCTCCGAGACGATCAGCACGACCGTGGTCATCAGCACGGTGGCATAGATGATGCCGGCCTCCCCGAAGTAGCTCACGAGCACGGCGGTGGCCAGCGAGGACGCGGCGATGTTGACGAAATTGTTGCCAAGCAGCACCGCGGCCAGCATCCGCTCCGGGTGCCGGACCAGTTCGAGCGCCCGCTTGGCACCCCGCACCCGGTTCTCCTGCATGGTTTTCAGGCGCGGACGGCTGGCCCGGGTCAGGGCTGTTTCCGAACCGGAAAAGAACGCCGACACCATCAGCAGCATGAACAGGATGCCGATGGAGGCCGGGATGGATAAAATGAAATCATCCATGGTCGGACGCAAGTGTGGTCAGTGGTGAATCCATGCCTTGATCATTTTCACGCCGAAATAGGCCAGCAGCAGCAGGATATAGGCCGTGATGACCATGAACGCGGACTTGCGTCCGTGCATGGACGCCCGGCGCCGGCGGATCAGCGGCACCATGATCACGATCCAGGAGAAGATGGCGAGCAGCACCTTGTGGCTGATCAGGCGCAGATGGGAAAAGGCCTCCCACTGCCAGGCCAGGCCCGTCATGATGCTGATGCCGATCATCCAGGCCGCCAGGCGCAGCTGCGCCATCATGTGCGCCTCGATCTCGATGATCGACGGCATGGCCTCGATCAGCGGGCTGATCGACTTGCGCTTCAGGGCCCGGTCCAGCTGCCAGAGCATCACGGCATGCAGGGCGGACAGCGTCAGCACGGCATAGCCGCACAGCGAGATGATCATGTGGCCGGTCTCGAGCAGGGAGCGGGTGCGGATCCATTCCGTGGTCGCATCGTGCGGCAGCAGCGGCAGCAGGATCAGCGGCACGGCGACCACGGGCAGCACGAACAGGCCCAGGCCGCCATGCCGGTGCCGCAGGGCGCCGACGAAATAGATGCCCTGCACCAGCAGCGTGGAGATGGCCACGGCCGTTTGCAGCGAGAACAGGAAGCCGGTGGCGTTGAAGGATTCCAGCGTCGTCCAGCCCCAGAAGGTCAGCACCATGGTCACGGGCATGGCCATGGCCACCAGGATGTGGGTGCGGCTGGCCAGCCACGCGGGCGTCAGCTTCCAGACGTTGGCCCACAGCAGAACAGCGCAGAGCGCTGTCAGGATGCCGGCAAGCGGGAACAGGATGGACGATGTCATCGGAGGAACGGGATCGGGGACGCGTCAGGCGGCAGAACGGCGATATATCGGGGTGTTCATGCCCGTTTTATATCCGATGCCGTGGCAATCCGCAACGACGCTTTGCCGCCCGTCCTGCGGTTGACGCCGGCCCGAAGCCGGTCAAAATCGGCGGATGCAGGTGGGGGTTCTGTTGCTGGCGGCCGGAAGGGGCAACCGTATGGGTGGCGGTGTGCCCAAGCAGTACCTGTCGGCGGGCGGCAAGCCGCTGCTGCTGCTGGCCCTCGAAAGCCTGGCGCGCGAGCCCAGGATCAGCGTCGTGCAGCCGGTGATCGCCGAGGATGACCGGCACTATGCGGCCATGGTCGAGAACGCACGTTTCCCCTACCGCCTGCTGCCTGCCGTCAGCGGGGGCAAGGAACGCGCGGACTCGATGCGCCACGGCCTGGCGGCGCTGCCGGAGGATGTGGACTGGGTCGCCGTGCACGATGCGGCGCGTCCCATCCCGTCGGCTGCACTGCTTGCCGCGGTGCTGGACACGGCCGCCGCCCACGGCGCCGCCGTGCCGGGGCTGGCCGTGCACGACACGATCAAGCAGGTGGATGATCAGGGCAGGGTTATGCGCACGCTCGCGCGTTCGGCTTTGCGCGCGGTGCAGACGCCCCAGGTGGCCCGGCGGGCATGGTTCGAGCAGGCCTTGGGATCGGCGCAGGGGGCGGCGGAATGGACCGATGACGCCTCCCTGCTTGAAGCGGCGGGGTTTCCGGTCTATGTCAGTGCCGGGGAGGAGAACAACCGCAAGATCACCACGGCCGAGGATCTGGCGTGGCTGCGCCGGCTGATGGAAGCCCGGGACTAGGAGGCTGCATGGACATACGCGTCGGGCACGGTTATGACGTGCATGCCTTTGCCGACGGGCGCCGGTTGGTGCTGGGCGGCGTGGAGATCCCCCATGGGCGGGGGCTGGCCGGGCATTCCGATGCCGACGTGCTGATCCATGCCCTGTGCGACGCCATCCTCGGCGGTGCCGGGCTGGGGGATATCGGCCGGCATTTCCCGGATACCGATGAGCGCTACCGCGGTGCGGACAGCTCCGGGCTGCTGCGCAGCGTGCTGGAGAAGGCCGCCGAGGCGGGGTGGCGGCTCGGCAACGCCGATATCACGGTCGTGGCGCAGGCCCCGAAACTCGCCCCTTATATCGGGCGCATGCGCGAGCATCTGGCCTCGCTGTGCCGGGTGCCCGTGGCCCAGCTGAACGTGAAGGCGACCACGACCGAACGCCTCGGCTTCGCCGGGCGGGAGGAGGGCATTGCGGCTCATGCCGTCGTGCTGCTCGTGCGCGTCGGGGAGGCATGATGGACGCAGCGGACATCCGTCAGTTCTACGCGGCCTGCGATGCCGCGCATCGCGAGCTGTTCTCGACCCTGATCCACGAATGGGAGCAGGCAGGGCTGCCGTGGACCTGGAACGATGAGGGAAACGTCGCGTTGTGCGCCCGTACGGTGATGCGCAACAGCCGCCCCGTGCTCTTCGTGCTGGAGAGCGGCGCCGGGGGGCGCAGGGAGGCGATCAGCCTCAGGCTCGACGTGTGGCACGAGGCCCTGGGACATGCCGACGCGGACCGTTTCCTGAACGCGATGAAGGGCACGGACGGCCTGAAATATCTGGAGCGGGACGGCGAGATCGTCATGGTCGAACCGGGGCACGCCTCCGGACCGGTGCAGCACGAGGTACGCCGCCGCATCCAGACGCTGGCACTGCGCCTCAGGGATCTGATCGGACTTTAGCGGAACAGCGAGGGCACGACATCCAGCGTGAATTCGCCGGCATGCTCGGGCAGGTCGTCCATGACCAGGATGAAGCCGCGGCCGCCGGCGGCGGCCACCGGCACGTTGTCCTGGGGCGGTGCTTTCCACGGTGCGTGCCGGATGGCGTCGATGGCGGGCGGCAGGGTGACGGGGAAGGTCTTGCGCTTGACGGTCTTGTCCGAGTGGAAGGCATCGAAGACCGTGACCTCGATCCACGGCGTGGCCAGTTCGGCATGCAGCAGGTTGTCGATTCTGCCTTCGATGACCAGCACGGCGCTGCCGTCATCCCGCTTCAGCCATTCGGCATGCACGCTGTCCGGCGGGATGCGCCAGTCGCTGGAGTGCACCCTGATCGGCAGATGCAGGTTCAGCAGGATGCTGCGCATCCAGATGTTTTCCTGCCAGGATTCGTGGTTGAAGGCGAAGCCCGCGACGGCGACGAGCATCATGATCCCGGACATCCAGCTCAGCAGGCGCGGGGCGCGGCGCTCCGGTTCGGGCGCGGCATCATCCTTGGCCGTGGCGACCGGCTTTTCGGGTTTTTCGGGCTTTTGGGGCGCCCGGGCCGGCGGGGCGCGCCGCGAGGCTTGTGCGCCATCGCCTTCCGCCAGCCGTTTCCTGGCCCGGGTCGTTGCCGGGGACAGGGTGTCGGTGGTTGCCAGTCGCTCCAGGAACAGCGGCGGTTTCGCAGGGGAATCGGCTGCCGGCTGGTAGCGCAATCCGCCCTTGGCTTCCTTGTCGGACCGGCCGCCCTCGAACAGCCCCAGCTGGATATCGGCCGCCTGCGGGGCCTTCTGCTCCTCCGGCGACGCGTCCTCCCCGGTGGATTCGCCGATGCGGAATTCATGATGGCAGCGGGAACAGACGAAGCTGACATCCGTCTGGCTGGATGCCACCTCGTAGATGGCCTGACAATGGGGGCAGGCGATGCGCATGGGCGCATGCTGAACGCTCGGGGTCGCATTGTCAGCCCGGCAGGTGACATCCTGCGGATGGCTGGCTAATTTATCCGCCATGAACGATGCGCCGTTGCAGGTCGAGATGGAACAGCTGATGCTGCGGTATCCAACGGGCAAGGTGGCTGTTTCCGGCGTTTCCCTGCACATCGCCAAGGGGCAGTTCATCTATCTGATCGGGGAGAGCGGGGCCGGCAAGTCCTCGCTGATGCGCATGCTCTACGGCGGGGTCCGTCCGAGCTCGGGGGTGCTGAAGGTCGAGCAGACCGATATGCGCACGGCGGCGGAGTCCCGGGTGCGGCAGTTGCGCCAGCGTGTCGGCATCATCTTCCAGGATCACAAGCTGCTGTTCTCGCGCACGGTGTTCGAGAATGTGGCCCTGCCGCTGCGCGTGCAGGGGTGGAAGGCCGATCGCCTGGTGCCGCGGGTGCAGAAGGTGCTGGAATTCGTCGGCCTGGGGGATCGTCTGTGGTCCTATCCCGAGACGCTGTCCGGCGGGGAGCAGCAGCGGGTGGCGAT
>DATLWN010000189.1:0-2869 GCA_035576305.1 Mariprofundaceae bacterium | reverse complement strand
CCTTCGCCGGTTCGGCCACCGGCGGCGCCTCTTTCTCGACGATGTGCACGGGTCGCTGCCCGCGCGCCTCGGCGCGCTTCTCCCGCCCCTCGATACGCTCCCGGCGATGCGAGGCGATCGCGCGCAGGCGTCCCAGCTGCTGCCGGACCACGGCCAGCAGCCGTCCCGACCCGCGCAGCAGCTGGCGGGCCATGCCCAACAGCGACAGGTGGGAGGCGGCCACGAAGCTGCTGAGCACCAGCACGACCAGCAGGATATCCCGGCCCAGGGCATGCAGCGGCCGCACCAGGCTGCCGTCGAACAGCCTGCCGATCGCCCCACCCGGCCCGGCCGGCAGGGACGGCAACCAGGCGGACAGCCCGGCGCCGTGGGCATGCATCAGGGCCGCGATGCCGACCATGAACGGCAGCCAGAACAGCGCCGTCCAGCCGCCGAGGTACGGCGCCCTGCCCATGGCCATGCGCAGGGCCAGAACGCCGGCCAGCACCACGAGCAGCCAGCCGCCGTAGCCGAGCAGCTGGTACAACGCATCGGCCGCATAGGCGCCGACGATGCCGGCCTGGTTGGCCACCCGCGTGTGGGCGATGGCGTGATCGAACGAGGGATCCCTGGCCGTGAAGGTTGCCAGGGCCAGGGCCATCATGGCGGCCACGCCGGCCAGCACCACGGCCGTCACCTCGCGCAGCAGCGCCTTCGGCGTCATCATCTCAGACCTCGATCACCACCGGCACCACCATCGGATGCCGCCCCAGGTTCTTCTTGCACCAGCGCCGGGTCCAGATGCGGATCTCCTCCTTGGCGGCATCGACGTCGGACAGGAACTCCTGTCCCGACCGCTCCAGATGCGCCAGCAGGGCCTCGGCCGCCTCGTTCAGCTTGTCCTCGCTCTCCTGGTGCAGCACACCCTTGGCCATGATCTCCGGCGTGCCCAGCAGCGTACCGCTGTGCTGGTTGACCACGACCATCACCGTCATGATGCCGTCCTCGGCCAGCACCCGCCTGTCACGCAGCACCAGATCGTCGATCTCGTCGCGGTTCATGCCGTCGACGAATACGGCGCCGGCGGCGAAGGAATCGCCCAGGCGGATGCCCTGCTCGTCGACCACGACGCTCTGCCCGTTCTCGGCGATGACGATGTTCCGCTCGTCGATGCCGACGGCGCGGCCCAGCAGCTTGTGCTCGACCAGGTAGCGGTATTCCCCGTGCACCGGGTAGAAATACTTCGGGCGCGTCAGGTGCAGCATGGTCTTCAGCTCGTGCGCCTGGGCATGGCCGGAGACGTGCAGATGCGCCTGCCCGGCATGCAGCACGCGCGCCCCGCGCCGGTAGATATGGTTGAACAGCCCGGCGATGCCGTGCTCATTGCCCGGGATGTTCGATGACGAGAAGATCACCAGGTCCCCGAACTCGAGCTTGATGCTCGGATGCCGGCCCTGGGCGATGCGGGCCAGCGCCGCCTGCGCCTCGCCCTGCGAGCCGGTGGCGATGATCAACAGCTTCTCCGGCGGCACATCGGCGATCTGCTTGATGTTGACCATGGTGCCCGCCGGGATGTTCAGGCGCTCCAGGCGCTGGGCGATGTCCGTGTTCCTGTCCAGGCTGCGCCCCGCCAGCGCCACGCGCCGGCCGGCGGCCACGGCCGCATCGATGATCTGCTGGATGCGGAAGATGTTCGAGGCGAAGGTCGTCACGATCACCTTGCCCTCGCACTGCGCCACGGCCTGCTTCAGGGCCGGGCCGACACTGCGTTCGGCCGGGCCGCTGCCGCTGCGCGTGGCATTGGTCGAATCGGAGGCCAGCAGCACCACGCCCGCATCCCCGAGCGCCGAGAAGCGGTGCATCTGGGTCGCCCGCCCGTCGATCGGCGCCAGGTCGAACTTGAAGTCGCCGGTATGCACGATGGCCCCGTACGGCGTATGCAGGACGATGGACACCGCATCCATGATGCTGTGCGTGACCGGAATGGCCTCGACCTCGAACGGCCCCACCCGCACGCGCTCGCCGTCGTCCGGCAACGGGCGCAGATCGCCCTTCAGCTTCTTGTCCTCGGCCAGCTTGCCCTCGACCAGGCCCAGCGTCATCGGCGTGCCGTAGACGGGCACGTTCAGCTGCGGCAGCAGGTACGGGATGCCGCCGACGTGGTCCTCATGGCCGTGGGTCAGAAGCAGCGCGTGCAGCTTCAGCCCCAGATCCTGTATCGCCGAGATATCCGGCACCACGACATCCACGCCATGCTGCCCCGGCTCCGGGAAGCCCATGCCGCAATCGACGATCACGGCATCCTTGCCCAGGGCGTACACCATCATGTTCTTGCCGAACTCGCCCACCCCGCCGAAGGGGTAGATGCGCAACGGATGCGGCATCAGGCGGCTCCGCGGCTGCCGGGCTTGACCGGCGGTAGCAGCCCTTCGCGGCAAAGCGGACAGGCGTCCGCGCCATAGGTCGGCACATCCAGCTTGATCAGGGTGTCGAACGGCACGTCGAAACGGTCTCCCGCGGCCGGCGCGCGATCGACGACGGCCAGCACCTGGAACGGCGCCCCACCATGCTCGCGCACCACCTGCATGCACTCGCGCACCGAGCCGCCGGTGGTGATCACGTCCTCCACCACCAGCACGCGCGCGCCCGTCGGCACGGAGAAGCCGCGCCTGAGCTGCATCTGCCCCTCCTTGCGCTCGGTGAAGATGAACGGCCGGTTCAGGGCACGGGCCACCTCATGGCCGATGATCAGGCCGCCGAGCGCCGGCGACACCACCATGTCCACCGTATCCGCGTCGATCTTGGCCGCCAGTTCACGGCCCAGGCGCTCGGCATGGGCCGGATGCATCAGCACCAGCGCCGACTGCAGGTAGCGGCCCGAATGGCGGCC
>DATLWN010000188.1:0-4525 GCA_035576305.1 Mariprofundaceae bacterium | reverse complement strand
GGCGATGAAGGTGTGGATGCGGGCGCGATCCCCCGCCGGGCGTACCGCCTCGCCGGCACGCTCGATGTCCTTGACGGCCGCGCGCGCCAGGCCGGCGATCGTCGGGCCCGCGACCTCGCTGGCGATGCGCTGCACCGCCTCGAAGTCGCCCGGGGAGGCGATCGGGAAGCCGGCCTCGATGATATCCACGCCGAGCAGGGCCAGCGCATGCGCCACGCGCAGCTTCTCGTCCAGGTTCATCGAACAGCCCGGGGACTGTTCGCCGTCGCGCAGGGTGGTATCAAAGATGTACAGCCGGTCCATTGCTCGCTCTCCTTATTCGGTGGTCAGAAAACAAAAAAGCCGCAGGAATGATCCCACGGCCCGTCACGCGCGACTGATTCCCTCAGCCGGTCACAGGCCGCAGCACGGCAGTAGCAGCGAAAGCTGCCAGGCCGGAAACAGGGAAAAGGTCTCGCGCATCATCGGCGCATTAAAGCACGCAGGCGGATGCAAGGTCAATCTCCAGGGGACTCGGGGCCGGAGGCTTCGGGCGGCTGCTCGTGCTGGCGCCTGCGCTTCAGGGCCCTGAGCTGGAAGGCGCGGCGCTTCTGCCACAGGCTCAGCATCGGCCCGTGCAGGATGTAGGCCAGCAGGATGGCGAACGGCACCCGGTACGGATCGGCCATCACCAGCACGATGAACACCAGCATGCCGACCAGCACGCCGACCGAGTACTTCTTCTTCAGGTCGATGTCCTTGCCCGAGATGAAGCGCACGCGGCTGACCATCAGCCAGGCCAGCGTCACCGACACGCCGAACCACAGCCAGCTGATCGGCTCCAGCCCCGCCTCCTCGTGGAACAGCACGGCCGTGGCGATCAGCATCGCCGAGGCCGGCGTCGGCAGGCCCTGGAAGTAGCGCTTGTCCATCTTGCCGACCTGGGTGTTGAAGCGCGCCAGGCGCAGCGCGGCGCAGGCGGCGATCAGGAAGGCGGCCAGCCAGCCCGGCTTGTGCAGGGGCGTCAGCGCCCACAGGTACATCAGCACCGCCGGGGCGATGCCGAAGGACAGCATGTCCGACAGCGAATCGTATTCGGCGCCGAAGCTCGACTCGGCATGCAGCAGGCGCGCCACCCGCCCGTCCAGCATGTCGAACACGGCCGCGACGATGATGGCCCAGGCCGCCAGCTCGTAGCGGCCCTGGATGGCGGCGATCAGGGAATAGAAGCCCGCGAACAGCCCCATCGTCGTGAACAGGCTGGGCAGCACGTAGATGCCGCGGCGGCGCACCTCGCCGTTCACCGGTTCCCCCGTCATGCCTTGTCCGCCAGCACGGTCAGCCCCGCCGTCACCCGCTCGCCGACCTTCACGCGCAGCGTGTAGCCGGCCGGGATCTCGCAGTCGACGCGCGAGCCGAAGCGGATCATGCCGATGCGCTGGCCGGCCGCCACATGGTCGCCGACGGCGACATAGGCCACGATGCGCCGCGCCACCAGCCCCGCGATCTGCGTGAAGGCGATGCGCTGGCCGTCATCGGTCAGCATCTCGAAGCGGTTGCGCTCGTTCTCCACACTCGCCGTCTCGGCTGCGGCGTTGATGAAGCGCCCCGGCGTATAGCCCATGTGCGTGATGCGCCCGGCCATCGGCGCCCGGTTCACGTGCACGTCGAACACGTTCATGAAGATGTCGACGCGCAGGCCCGTGTCGGTCGCCTCGGCGCGCACGACCTTGCCGTCGGCCGGGCAGATGTAGGCATCCCCTTCCGGGGTGGCGCGCTCGGGATCGCGGAAGAAGTTCAGCACGAAGGCGAGCAGCAGCAGCGCGATGCCGGCCGCGATCCACCAGCACAGCAGGGCGGAAACGACCATGACGGCGGCGACGCCGATGATGAAGGGCCAGCCCTCGGGGGCCAGCGGAATCCGACCGCGGGGGCGGCCGGCGATGGGTTCGGTTTGCGACATGGGCGCCATCATAGCCTGCCGCATGGCGAAGCCCAAGCGGTCACGTAAACCGCATGGTGCCCTGGCGGTAATCTTCGACTAGACTACGCGGCGATGGCCTTGAACGACCAGGAACTGATCACCGCCTATGCGGATCTGCACCGGATATTTCCGGAGGACATGCATATCGCCCGGCCGCTGATCCACATGCTGCAAAATGCCAGCGACATCGACGAGGCGCGGAACCTGGCGCTGGGCATGGCCCGGCGCATGCTGGCCCGCGGCAAGTCCGGCAGCGCCATCGGTTTTCTGGAGATGTGCCGCAACCTGGAGCATCCGGACACCGACGAGGTCGAGGCGCTGGCCAGCATCGCGCGCCTGACCACCGACGGGCCGATCGACCTGGAGGCGGGCTCGTCCCAGGTCTTCACGCTGATCGACCAGCTGTCCGACCACGAGGCCATGGACTTCATCCGCCAGGCCCGGCTGGTGTCCTTCCCCGCCGGCGACGATGTCGTGCGCCAGGGCGAGATCAGCCGCAATTTCTATCTGCTGCTGGAAGGGCATATGCGGGTGCACCTGCTCGCCGGCTCCGGCCACAAGGTCAACCTGGACACGCTGGGGCCCGGCCATTACTTCGGCGAGTTCGCCTGCGTCTACCAGCTGCCGCGCTCGGCCTCGGTCACGGCGGCCGAGACCTCGCTGGTGCTCGAGTTCTCGGACACCTCGATCACCGAGCTGATGCGCCGCTCGCCGATCGCCGGCGAGCGCCTGATGGACACGGTGCGCTCGCGCCTGATCCATGCGATGACGCACAGCCATCCCGCCTTCGTCGACATCCCGGAGGCGGACCGCAACTGGCTGGCCGAGGAATCGACGCTGTCCGAGTACCAGGATGAGGAAGGCATCTTCATGGAGGGCAAGCTGGCCAACCATGGCTGCATCGTCGTGCACGGCGCGGTCCTCGCCCGCTTCTCCGCCAACGGCAAGGAGCACACGCACAAGCTGAAGACGGGCGACCTGTTCGGCGAGGTCGACCGTCATATCCACCTGCCCAAGGACGTGGCCTTCACCGCCGTCGGCCATTGCCTGATCTGCTGCATCCCCCGGCACGTGTTCCAGTCCTTCATGAATGCCTACGGCGCCTTCGAGCAGTGGGTGCGGACGCATAACGAGCAGATGCAGGAAACCCTCGGCGACTGGGGCGGCGCCGACTAGCCCCGGCCGGCTGCCGGGGCGCTAGAAATAGAGCCGGTAGCGCAGCATCGCACTGGCGGGGGCATGACCGAACTCCGATTGCGGCACCCCCGCCGCGCTCTCCCCCTTGCCCGTCGTGACAAGCAGCGCGAACAGCAGGTCCGACTCGTTGCTCAGCGAATAGGTCAGGCTGAGCTGGTGCAGCAGCGAGGCGGACACACCGCCCGCGGCGTTCTTCAGCCCGCTGGCCAGCAGCAGGTAGTTCCCGGTCAGCAGCGGCGTGATCGTGCGGTTGAGCGAAACGCCGAGCACATGGCGCCCGAGCTGCTGCTGCAGGCCGTAGCGCACCGCCCGCTCGTTCACCACCCTGGCGAGATCCGCCTCGCTGGCCGCACCGGCGCTGTTCTCGTACCACTCGAGCGTCAGCGTGGTGCTGTCCCCGAACTGGTAATCGATGCCGGTGATCCAGAAGACCGAGCCGTGGTTCGCCGTGGTGTAGCGCCCTTCGAGGCGCCAGCCCATACCGCCGATATCGGTTTCGAACGAGGCCCCGGCCACGCGATCGCCGAGCACGGAGCCCGCCAGCAGCTGCAGCTCCGAGGCCTCCCCGACCTGCCGGCGGTAGTGGACCACGCCGCTGGCGCGGGTGGTCAGCTGCCGGTTCAGGACCGGTACGTAGACGGCGGTCAGCGCGGAGAAGGCGGAGGGGAACCAGGCGAGCACGGCGGCGTCGATACCCGGCTTGTAATCGGTATCCAGATCGGTCGGTGCGAAGGCGCCGAACACGTTCAGGGGCTGCCAGAAGCGGCCACTGCCCCAATCGATCGGCTGCCGTCCGACCGAGAGCGTGATGCTCTGTGCACGCAGCTTGTAGAACGCCCGGTCGATCTCGTAGCGGATGCGGGTCGTATGGCTGGCCGTCTGATCGTTCTGCCAGTCGCCGGAGAGCCTGTCGCTGCGGAACAGGTCGCTGGGGCCGAGGCTCGTCAGGGGATAGCGCACCGCATTCTGCCGCACCGCCTTGGCATGCAGCGACCACTCGTCCTGCTTGCCGGTATCGTCCAGCATCAGCCTCAGGCTCTCCTGATCGAGCAGCTGCCTGTTGTCGCCGCCGGGGGTGTATCCGAGATCGCCCGGCCGGGCCTGGGCGGCGGCTCCGAGCAGCGACAGCCGCCCCGTCAGCTCGACGGCATGCGCCGGTGCTGCGGCCAGCAGCAGGGCGAGAACGATCAGCCGGCAGCTACGCCTGCAGGCCATGGGGCTGATGCCGTTCGTCTCCGATGATCGAACCGTCGCGCAGCGTGATGATGCGTTCGGCCCGGTCCATCACGCGCGGATCGTGGGTGGAGAAGATGAAGGTGGTTTTCTCCTCGTGCGACAGGCGGTGCATGATCTCGAGCAGCGCGG
>DATLWN010000187.1:0-2583 GCA_035576305.1 Mariprofundaceae bacterium | reverse complement strand
GCCTTGGTCCGGTCGCTGTGCCTCACCGTCGTGGCTGCGGCAGGTTTTCGATCCCCCGCTAGCGGTCAGCCGGGACCAGTTTCCGGAAGCGGAGCAGAGCGGTGGAGCCGCGGCCGCTTCCGGAAATGCAGGACCGGGTACCCGCAGGGATGACCGGTTCCGGGGTGCCCTTCTTTGGTTCTTTCTTGGGCAAGCAAGAAAGAACAAATGCATTCAGTGATGGGAAAGCCAGCGCTCGACGTCCAGCGCGGCCTTGCAGCCGTCGCCGGCCGAGGTCACGGCCTGGCGGTACACCGGATCGGCGACGTCGCCGGCGGCGAACACGCCCTCGACCGAGGTCGCCGTGCCCTTGCCCTTGGTGATGATGTAGCCCGTCTCATCCATCGTCAGCTGGCCCTTCAGGAAATCGGTGTTCGGCTTGTGGCCGATGGCGATGAACACGCCGTGCACGGCCAGCTCCTCGCTCGAACCGTCCTCGGTGGACTTCAGGCGGATGCCGGTGACCCCCGAATCGTCGCCGAGGATCTCGTCGGTGGTGCGGTTCCACCTGACCTCGATGTTCGGCGTGGCGAACAGCTTGTCCTGCATGATCGGCTCGGCGCGCAGCGAATCGCGGCGGTGGATCAGCGTGACCTTGGTGCACAGGTTGGCCAGGTAGATGGCCTCCTCGACCGCCGTGTCGCCGCCGCCGACCACGGCCACCTCCTTGCCGCGGTAGAAGAAGCCGTCGCAGGTGGCGCAGGCGGACACGCCGCGGCCGTTGAAGGCCTCCTCGCTGGGCAGGCCCAGGTACTTGGCCGAGGCGCCGGTGGCGATGATCAGCGCATCGCAGCTGTACTGGCCCTCGTCGCCCTTCAGCACGAACGGGCGGCTGGACAGGTCGGCCTCATTGATGTGGTCCCAGATGATCTCGGTGCCGAAGCGCTCGGCCTGGGCCTTGAAGTCCTCCATCATCTCCGGGCCCTGCACGCCGTCCTTGTAGCCGGGATAGTTGTCGACGTCGGTGGTCGTCGTCAGCTGGCCGCCGGGCTGGATGCCCTGGATGACCACCGGCTTCAGGTTGGCGCGCGCCGCATAGATGGCGGCGGTGTAGCCGGCCGGGCCGGAGCCCAGGATGATCAGTCGGTGATGCTGCACGTCGGCCATGGATGAACCTCCGGGAAAATCGGTCGGCAAGATTAGCCGCGGCTTACAACAGGGTCAAAAGACAGGGTTCAGTCGCGATAGCGGCGCAGGATGTCCCCGTACATGTCGATGCGCCGGTCGCGCAAAAACGGCCACATGCGCCGCACCTGCTCGCTGCGGGACAGGTCGATGTCCACCACCAGCACCACCTCGGCATCGGCCGGCGCCGCGGCCAGCATCTCGCCCTGCGGACCGGCCACAAAGCTGCCGCCCCAGAAATCGAGCCCGCTTTCCGTCGCCGGGTTCGGCTCGAAGCCGGTGCGGTTGGCGCAGACCACCGGCAGGCCGTTGGCCACGGCATGGCCGCGCATCGACAGCTCCCAGGCCTGGCGCTGGCGCACCAGCTCGTCCTCGGGCTCGGCACGGTCCCAGCCGATCGCCGTCGGGTAGATCAGCATCTCGGCCCCGGCCATCGCCATCAGGCGCGCCGCCTCCGGATACCACTGGTCCCAGCACACCAAGACACCCAGGCGCCCGACGCTGGTGTCGATCGGCGCGAAGCCGATATCGCCGGGCGTGAAGTAGAACTTCTCGTAATAGGCCGGGTCGTCCGGGATGTGCATCTTGCGGTAGATGCCGGCGATGCTGCCGTCGGCCTCGAGCACCACGGCCGTGTTGTGGTACAGCCCCGTGGCCCGGCGCTCGAACAAGGATGCGACGACGACCACGCCCAGCTCGCGCGCCACCTCGCCGATCAGCTCCGTGGACGGCCCCGGGATCGGCTCGGCCAGATCGAAGCAGGCCGGGTCCTCGACCTGGCAGAAATAGCGCGTGGCGTGCAGCTCCTGCAGCACCACCAGGCGGGCGCCGTCCTCGGCCGCCTCGGCGATGCCCTCGATGCTGGCCGCCAGATTGGCGGCGCGATCGCCCCCGCAGCGCTGCTGCACCAGGCCGACGCGCAGGATATTCCGGTCACTCATGCCAACACCCCCGACAGATTCCGAAAAACCACCCTAGCCGGGCCGTCCGTGGTCCGCGCCGGCGCGCCCGTATGGCTCAGAGCACCCCGGCAGGCAACTGCATGGTCATGCAGTGCAGGCTACCACCCTGTTCGATCAGCGGCGAACAGGGCACGGCAACGATGACGCGCTTCGGGAAGCACTCGGCGAGCACATCCAGCGCCTCGGCATCGGCCTCGTCGCCGTACACCGGCACCAGCACGGCATCGTTGATGATCAGGAAGTTAGCATAGGACGGCGCCAGGCGCTGGCCGAAGCGGTTCAGCCGCGCCTCGGGCCACGGCAGCGCCACCAGCCTGTACGGCCGGCCCTCGGCGGTGGTGAACCCGGCCAGCTGCTCGCGCATCGCGGCCAGATCCGCGTAATGCTCGTCGTCGGTATCGTGGCAATGCATGTAGACGATGGTGTCTTCCGAGACGAAGCGGGCCAGGATATCGAT
>DATLWN010000186.1:0-2111 GCA_035576305.1 Mariprofundaceae bacterium | reverse complement strand
GGGCACGACCCCAAACGCTTCACCCTGCTCAGCTTCGGCGGTGCCGGCGGCATGCATGCCTGTGCGCTGGCGGAGCGCATGCGCATCCGCCACGTCGTCGTCCCGACGGCCTGCGGCGCCTTCTCCGCACTGGGCATGCTGTGCAGCCGGCACCGTCTCGATGCCTCGCGCAGCCGGCCCATGCCCCTGGATGCATCCAATGCCGCGCTTCTGGCACAGGTGTTCACCGAACTGGAGGCGGAGAACGCCCGGCGCATGCCGGACAGGGATTTGACCTATCGGCGCATGATCGATCTGCGCTATGCCGGGCAGGGCTCGACCCTGACCCTGCCGTGGCAGGACAGCATCCCAGAATTGATGTGTGCGTTCGAGATGGCCCATGAGCGGACCTACGGGCATCGCCTCGCCCGGCCCGTGGAGGCGATCACCCTGCGCGTCAGCGCCATGGCGGACATGCCGACGGTTGCGTTGCCCGAACTGACGCCGGCGGCCTCCGAGGCTCCTGTCCTTGGCCGCATCCGGGTCCACGGACACGGCATGGTACCGCATCATTCCCGTCATGACCTGCGTCCCGGCCACGTGCTGGCCGGGCCGGCGATCATCGTGGAGCCGACCGCCACCGTCTGGCTGCCCCCGGGATGGGAGCTGTCCGTGGCCGCCCAGGGGCATCTGCTGCTCGTCCATGGGGGCGGCGCATGAACACGATCGAACTGAGCATCCTCGCCAACCGCCTGGCCGGCATCTGCGACGAGATGGGGGCAAATCTCCGCCGTACGGCCCTGTCGCCCAACATCAAGGACCGCGAGGACTACTCCTGCGCCCTGTTCGATGCCGCGGGCGAGCTGGTCGCCCAGGCGGCCCACATCCCGGTGCATCTGGGGGCCATGGCCTTCGCGATGCGCGGCGTCGTCGAGCGTTTCCTCTGGCGGCCCGGCGACGCGGTCGTGTTCAACGACCCGTTTCTCGGTGGCACCCATCTGCCGGATGTGACCCTGGTGGTGCCCGTCTTCCAGCACGACAAGCTGTTCGGCTTCGCCGCCACCCGCGCCCACCACGCCGACATCGGCGGCGAATCCCCCGGTTCCATGGGCCTGCATTCCCGCCTCGAGCAGGAGGGGTTCGTCATCTCCCCCCAGCACTGGCATATCGCCGGACAGGAGGTCGATGCCTTCCGTGAGGGGTTTCTCGCCCATGTCCGGGGCGGACCCGAACGCATCGCGGACCTCACTGCCCAGCTCTCGGCCTGCCGCACCGGCGCACGCCGCCTGCAGGAGCTGATAACCGAACTGCCGGCGGGGGCGTTCGCCGAACTGCTGGCGACGTCCGAGGTGTACGGACGCAAGGCCATCGCCGATATTCCGGATGGGGACTACGCCTTTGAGGATGCCATCGAGGATGACGGCCTGGGCTCGGCAGCCCTGCCCATCCACGTGCGCATCCTGATCCGGGGGGAGGAGGCCGTCGTCGACTTCGCGGGCACGGCGGATCAGTGCGCCGGCCCGCTGAACTGCCCGCTGGCGGTCACCGCCTCGGCCGTCTACTACGCATTCCGTTGCCTGATGCCGGAGGCCACGCCGCAGACATCCGCCGTCTTCCGCCCGATCCGGCTATTGGCACCCGCCGGATCGCTGATCAATGCCCTGCCCGGCACGGCCGTGGCCGCCGGCAACGTCGAAACCAGCCAGCGCATCGTCGACGCGGTGCTCGGCGCTTTGGCCAGGGCGATACCGGAGCGCATCCCCGCCGCCGCCCAGGGCACGATGAACAACGTCATCTTCGGCAGCCCCCTGGCCGAGCATCCATGGGTCTACTACGAAACGGTGGGTGGAGGCATGGGTGCGCACATGCACGGAAACGGGCTCTCCGGCGTCCAGTGCCACATGACCAACACCAAGAACACCTCGATCGAGGTGCTGGAGATGCACTATCCGCTGCGCATCCTGCAGTACCGGCTGCGCCCGGGTTCGGGCGGGAAGGGCCGATACCGGGGCGGCGACGGTCTGATCCGCGAATGGCAGGCCCTGACCGCCTGCTATCTGTCGGTGCTCAGCGAACGGCGCCGCTTGCAGCCTTGGGGACTGGCGGGAGGAGCGGACGGCCAGTGCGGCAGG
>DATLWN010000185.1:0-3692 GCA_035576305.1 Mariprofundaceae bacterium | reverse complement strand
GGCCTGCTCGCCCGCCTGCACACAGCGGGCGAGCGGCCGACCATCGCCTTGCGTGCTGATATGGATGCGCTGCCGATCCACGAAACCACGGCGACCGATTATGCATCGGAGAACCCGGGCGTTTCCCACGCCTGCGGTCACGATGCCCACACAGCCATCCTGCTCGGGACCCTGATGGTGCTGCAGCGCCTCGGGGATATCCCGCACAACGTGGCGGCGATCTTCCAGCCGGCGGAGGAAACGACCGACGGTGCCGCAGGCATGATCCGGGATGGCGTTCTCGACGCGATCCGGCCACTGCGCATCCATGCCCTGCACGTCTATCCCTATCTGCCGAGCGGCAGCATCGGCCTCAGGACCGGCGCGATGTGCGCCTCCGCGGACATGTTCGAGGTGGAGATCAGCGGCCACGGCGGCCATGCCGCCCGCCCCCACGAATGCACGGACACCATCCTGGTCGCCAGCCATATCATCCAGGCCCTGCACCACATCGTCAGCCGGCGCGTGGACCCGTTGCAGCCGGCCGTGCTGACCGTCGGCCATATCCAGGGCGGGCACGCGCCGAACGTCATCCCCGAGCACGTCGCGTTCTCCGGAACCGTGAGAACGCTGGACCATCAGGTGCGCGACGAGATCCGTTCCCGCATGGACCGGATCATCCGGCAAACGGCCGAGACATGGGGAACCACGGCCAGCTTCACGATGAAGGCCACGACGCCCATGCTCGAGAATCCGCCACAGATCATGCGCCTGACCGAGACTGCGCTTCGGCGTTTCATGCCCGACACCCCGTTGATCCGGATCGATACGCCGTCCATGGGGGGCGAGGACTTCGCCGAATTCCTGCAGAAGGTGCCGGGCTGCCTGTTGCGCCTGGGAACCGGGGCCACGCCGAACACCCGCCATCCCCTGCATCATCCCGCCTTCGACATCGACGAACAGGCCATGGCCACCGGCATCGGCGCCCTGGTCAGCCTTTGCCTGGCGGAACCATAAGCGCCGGGGCTTGTATTTTGCCGCGCCTGGCCCCATAAAGGCCCCATGATACGTCTGCTTCTGCTCCTGCTGGTTTTCCTGCCGCTGATCGAGCTGTACGTGCTGATCGAGGTCGGCAGCCGCATCGGCGGTGCCGCCACGATCCTGCTGTGCCTGGCCACGGCCGCCATCGGCGGCTGGCTGGTGCGCGTCCAGGGTCTGCAGACCCTGTTCACCGCGCGCCGGCACATGATGGCGGGACAGATCCCGGCCGAATCCATGGCCCACGGCCTGATGCTATCGCTGGCGGGCGTACTGCTGCTGACGCCCGGTTTCGTGACGGACATCATCGGCTTCCTGCTGCTGATCCCCGCCCTGCGCCGGGTGATCATCCATCGCTGGATCCCCCGGGCATTCTCCGCCTCCGGCCAGACGACCTGGATCGAGGCGGAGGTCGTCGAAACCCATGATGACCAGCGCCCTCCGCTTCATTAAACCTTAAGCTCGATACGGCTAGATTGGCCGCAGATCGCAACCCGGAGGCCTTGATGAATATTGATACCCTGAGCTCAACCCAACTGGCAGACGCCCGCATCGCCTTCCTCGGACGGACCTACGGCATGCTGGCCCTGTGCATCGCCGCCGGCAGCATCGGCGCCTATGCCTCGCTGGGCATGAGCTTTCCCCTGGCCCACCCGTGGCTGACCCTGTTCATGATGATGGGGGGCGTCTTCGTGGTGCAGGCCGTGCGCCATACCCCGGGCATCAACCTGCTGGCGCTGCTCGCCTTCGGCGCCCTGACCGGCTTCGCCATCTCCCCCCTGGTCGGCCTAGTGGCCGCCAAATCCGGCATGCTCGTGGCCCAGGCCTTCATGACGACGGCCGTCGCCTTCGTCGGCCTGACCGCCTACACCTTCATCTCCCGGCGCGACTTCTCGTTCATGCGCGGCTTCGTGTGGATGGGCCTGATCGCCGTGGTCATCCTGGGCCTGAGCAACCTGTTCTTCCACTCGGCCACCATGGCGCTGGCACTCAGCGGCATCAGCGTGCTGCTGTTCTCGGCCTTCATCCTGTACGACACGTCCACCATCCTGCGCACCTACCCCAACGATGAGTACATCGCGGCGGCACTGACCCTCTACCTGGACGTGTTCCTGCTGTTCGAGAACCTGCTGGTGCTGTTCGGCATGCTGGATGATGACTGAGCGGAGGCCGGAAGGCCGACGCTTACGCGTATGATGCGATCAGGCGCCTGATCTCGTCCGGCTGCACGTCCTCGGCGATGAACGCGTCGCCGATATCGCGCAGCAGGATATAACGGATGCGGCTGCCGATGTTCTTCTTGTCGTGCCCCATGGCGTCCAGCCAGGCCTCGGCCGCGAAGTGCGGCACATCCGTCGGCAGCCCCGCATCCCGATAGATGCGGATAATCTCCTGTTCCACGCCGGCCGGGGCATCCCCGCGCTGTTCCGACAGGCGGGCGGCCATGCAGGTGCCGATCGCCACCGCCTCCCCGTGCAGGAACTGCCTGTAACCGGTCAATGATTCGATGGCGTGCCCGAAGGTATGCCCGAGATTGAGCAGCGCCCGCTGCCCATGCTCCATCTCGTCGGCCATCACGACCTCCGCCTTGTGGCGGCAGGATGCGAGGATCACCTCACCGGTCGCGTCATCATCCAGCCCGAGCAGGTCCGGCATCCGTGCGGAGATGCGCTCGAAGAACGCCCGGTCGCGGATCAGGCCGTACTTGATCACCTCCGCCAGCCCGGCGCGCAGCTGCCGCATCTCCAGGGTGTGCAGCACCTGCGGGTCGATCCACACCAGCCTCGGCTGGTAGAAGGCGCCGATCATGTTCTTGCCGTGCGGGTGGTTGATCGCCGTCTTGCCGCCGACGCTGGAATCCACCTGCGCCAGCAGGGTGGTCGGCACCTGCACGAAGGGGATGCCCCGCCGGTAGCAGGCGGCCGCGAAACCGACCATATCGCCGATCACGCCGCCGCCCAGGGCCACCACCGGCTCGTTGCGCGCGAGCTTCGCCTGCATCAGGGCATCGATGATGCTGCCCCACTGCTGCATGTTCTTGTGCTCCTCGCCATCCGGCAGGGTGCATGCGGAAACCTGCCAGCCCGCATCCGCGAGGCTTTGCCTGACCCGCTCCAGATACAGCGGCGCCACCACGGCGTTGCTGACCACGAGGCAGCGCGATTCGGCAGCGAACAGCCGGCGCATGGCGGCCCCGATGCGGTCCAGGCAACCGGGCTCGATATGAATGTCATAGCTGCGCGGCCCGAGATCGATGCGGTAGTCGTGGCATGCGGAAGGATCAGACATGGCCGGATTCTGACAGAAAGGCGCGGATATCATCCACTGCTTCCTGCACGGAACGCCGGCCGGTATCGACCTTAAGGTCGGCAACGGCTTCGTACAAGGGCGTGCGGATGGCTGTCAGTTCCCTGGCCTTGGCCAGCGGGTCCACCCCCTTGAGCAACGGACGGTTGCTATCGCCCTCGATACGCGCGGCCGACACCTCGGGGTCCGCATGCAGCCAGACCACGGGACCGGCGCGATGCATGCGCTGGCGATTGGCCGCCAGTAGCACCGCCCCGCCGCCCGTGGACAGGATGCGTCCCTGGGGGGATGCAAGGCTGTGAAGGGCCAGCATCTCGCTTTCCAGCGCGCGGAACAGGCATTCGCCCTGCTGTGCGAAGATGGCCGGG
>DATLWN010000184.1:0-9957 GCA_035576305.1 Mariprofundaceae bacterium | reverse complement strand
ACCGAGAACTTCATCCTGCCGTTCTCGCACGACGAGGTCGTGCACGGCAAGGGCTCGATGCCGAACAAGATGCCGGGGGATGACTGGCAGAAATTCGCAAATATCAGGGCACTTTACGGCTATATGTTCACGCATCCCGGCAAGAAGCTGCTGTTCATGGGGCTGGAGTTCGGGCAGTGGAGCGAGTGGAAGCACGACGAGTCGCTGAACTGGGACAACAACAACTTCATGCCGCACCGCGGCCTGCAGCTGCTGACGCGCGATCTGAACACGATGTACCGCGATATCCCGGCCCTGCACGAGCAGGATTTCGACGGCCGGGGCTTCTACTGGATCGACTGCAACGATGCCGCCGATTCGGTGCTCAGCTATCTGCGCTTCGACCGCAGCGGTGGCTTCGTGGCGGTGGTACTGAACCTGACGCCGGTGCCGCGCCAGGGCTACCGCCTGGGCGTGCCGCAGGGCGGGGAATACCTGGAGGTCATGAACACCGATGCCGAGGTCTACGGCGGTTCGAACATGGGCAATGCCGGCAAGGTGGTGGCCAACGACGAACCCTGGATGGGCCAGGCGCACTCGATCTGGGTGACGCTGCCGCCGCTGTCCTGCATCGTGCTGCGTCCGGCCGGGGGATAAACGTCTGTTTTCGACCGATTACCGCTATCGGTCGTTTATGGAATAGACGGCTTTTCTCCAAACACATGGAAGGTCGTCATGTCATTCCAGATGCCTCGGTCTGTATTCAACCGTTCCAGTTCCTGCTCGTAATCAAGCTGGGCACTAGCCATCTGCTCAGCCGTCATGCTCGCCAGTGGGTGTGGATACTGGCCTGGCGCTGGTTGTCGGAGACCTGCCCAAGCCTTTTTTGCCTCCTCCAAACCGATATGGCTGCCATCCTGATCAACAATGACCTCTATATTCTTGAAACCGGTCTGCTCAAGAAGCCGATGGCATTTTTCGACAGAACCTGTCGGTTTGTTCATCAGGTAAGAGATGCCATATTTCAGCAGGATCTGTTGGGCTACTGCCCCGGTTACAAATGCGTTCTCTGAAAAGGCATGAAAGCCGACTTTTCCTTTGGGTTTAAGGCGGGACTTCCAGTGGGTTAGTGTCGAATGCAAATCCGTCATCCAGATAAATGCCGATCCGCACAGAAGCACATCGAAACTCTCGGGAGGGAATTGTAGCGCCTCGCCATCACCGATTTCGAAACGAATGTTTTTTATTGGCGCATCGGGAATTTTCGATCTTGCGATATCGATCATGCCCTCTGAGATATCGATTCCGACCAATGACCCGCGAGCCCCGAGTTTCGAGGCTGCATACATCGCAACCATGCCGGTTCCTGTAGCGATATCCAGCACTGCAGCATCAGTACCGATCCGCGCGCATTCAACAAGCTCCCGAGCTATCCGGTCGTGCCAAGCGCTATCGTCATATGCATGGCTGCGTCGGGAATAATAATCGGCGATTTCTTTCTTATACGCTTGAGCCCGAGCGTCGTTCATCATTCAAAGGATATAGCAACCTTGAATGCCCGCAATGGCTCAAAACCCAGCCATTCAACACATAGATGTCATGCTGACTGCATGTCAAACGGGATGCGAACGAATGACCGAAGCTGGCCGGGAGGGGACACCCGGCGCGTCTATTGGCGGCAGAAGATGGCTATTTGCCGAGCAGGCCCTTCAGCGCGCCGCCGACGTTGCCGCCGCCGGTCGTGCCGCCCAGGCTTTTCTGCATCTGTTGCTTGACGGCGTCGGCCGATTTGCCGAGGTATTTGTCCACGCCGATCTTCGCCACCGAGCCCTGGACATTGGCCAGCATCTTGTCGGACAGCTGCTGGGCCACCTGGGCCGCGGTCTCCCCATTGCTCTTCTTGCCGACATCGGTCATCACGATCCTCGGCAGCGTCACGCTCTGTTCCTTGTCCAGCGCGGCGATGCGCACCTTGGCCGATGAGCCCTCGACCACGATCTTGCGGATGATCATCTTCAGCTGGCTGCCCCCGGAAGAGGAGGCGCTTTCGCCGCCACCGGAGCCCACGCCGAGGTTCTTCTTGATCACATCGACATTGGACACGCCTGACTTGTTGATCTCATAGACCACCGCCGGGGCGCTGATGTCGATCTCATCGATGACGATGGGGTTGCTGTTCAGCGAGGACGTGTCGATCTTCGTGCTGATCGAGCCCAGCTTGAACAGATACGGGTCGGTGAAGCCCCCGGGGTTGGCCACGGTCAGGCCCGTGATCGTCGCCATGCCCTGTTTCAGGTCGATCTTGACCCCGTCGACGCGCACGGCCGTCTTCGTCGCCTGTGAGCCGTAGGTCTGGATCGCCGTCTTGACGATGTTGTCGAGGTTCGTCCAGACGTAGAACAATCCCGCGACGATGACCGCCAGCACGATGCCCACGCCGATCAAGAGCTTCTTCATGGCTGACCCCCCGGTGATCCGTAGATGCACTTATTTCATTGTAGGCAGTGCGGATACATCCGGCAATTTCGCCCCGGCCGGAAGTGAGGCCGGCTGCTACAGGGAATGAGCGAAGTCGGCGATGACGGCCGTGTGATCAGAGAAGCGGCGGGTGCGCTCCAGCATCGTCACCGAGCGCGCCGCGCCGGCGATGGCCGGGGTGCAGACATGGTAGTCGATGCGCCAACCGACATCCTTGTCGCGCGCCGCACCCCGGTTCGACCACCACGAATAGGCCTCGTGCTCCGGATACAGATGGCGGAACACATCCACGAAGCCCGCATCCAGCCAGCGGCCGAACCAGGCCCGCTCCTCGGGCAGAAAGCCGGAGTTCTTCTGGTTGCCGCGCCAGTTCCTGAGGTCGATGGGGCGGTGGGCGATATTGATGTCGCCGCAGACGATCAGCTCGCGCCCGGCATCCTTCAGACGCGTGATGAAGGGCAGGAAGCGCTCCAGGAAGGACATCTTCACGGCCTGGCGTTCATCGGAGCTGGACCCGGAGGGGAAATAGGCGCTGATCACCGACAGCTTGCCGAAATCGGCTTGCAGGTAGCGCCCCTCGGCATCGATGTCCGCCCAGTCGGTGCCGGAATCCAGGCCGGAGAAGCCGGTATGCACGGCATCGGGCTTTGTGCGCGTGTACAACGCCACGCCCGAGTAGCCGGGCTTCTCGGCGAAGTGGAAGTAATGGTGGTAGCCGGCGGGCCTGGCCGCCTCGGCCACCTGGTGATCGTGCGCCTTCAACTCCTGGATGCACAGGATGTCGGCATCCTGCTCCGCGAACCAGTCGAAGAAGCCCTTGTCGGCCGCCGAACGGATGCCGTTGGCGTTGAAGCTGATGATGCGCACCTATTCGTGCTGCCAGGATGCGATGACCTGAAGCAGCGACGCCTCGTCCTTCAGCTTCTCGACGTCCGTGACGAACACGCCGAGGCGCCGGCTTTTCAGGTGCTCCAGCCAGCCGGCCAGGAACTGGCGGTAGATCTCGTCCATCAGCCGCGCATCCGCCGCCGCCTCGGCACCGACGTAGCCCGAGGCGGAGGCGATCTCGCCGCGCACGGCGATGTCCAGGTTGCCGATGATGCGCGTGGTGCCGCTGTCCAGGGCGCGGAAGTTGCCGCCGAGATCGAGGTAGACGAGCCAGGGCGTGCCCGGGGTCAAATCGGCGAGGGTGGCCGTCATCTGCGCCTTGTCCGGGACCGGGGCCGGCGAGAAGCGGTGCACGACCGGATGGGCGAAGATGCCGCGCATCAGGAAATCGAACATGCCGGGGCGGCCGGCTGGCTTCAGGCCCAGGGTCTTGTCCTTCTTCAGCCGCTGGCCGGCCAGGCGCGCCGCCTCGTCCGGAGTCTCGAGCAGGGCATCGGTGGGGCGCATATCGGCGGCGAATGGGCAGGGCAGCCAGTGCTGCCGGTCCGCCTGCAGCCGCCAGGCCGCGTCGCCGCTGGCGGACAGGGCATCCATGCTGAGCCCCAGCTTCATGCCTTCGGGGCGGAATCGGGACGGATACGCTCGATCAGCGGGCGGCCGGTACGGGTGTCCAGGCGCATGCACAGCTCGCCCCGGCTCATGCGCAGCAGATCGTCGCCGATCAGGCTGCGGCGCCAGCCGTGCAGGCAGGGGATGTCCGGTTCCGTGCTGCTGCGGTGCCCGGCCCAGGAGGCGAGCTGCGACAGCTCGTCGCGGGAGGCGATCAGGTGCGGGGAGATGCGCTCCTCGTCGGCGCGCAGGCGCATCAGGGCATCCAGAAGCTCGAGGCGCACCTCGGTGCCGTCGGAAAGGCGGTCGCGCTGGGTCGGGCGCGGCCATTCGGATTTCGGGCAGTCGTGCCCCTTTTGCCAGGCGGCGATCAGCGCCTGGCCGAAGCGCTGGATCAGCCCTGGATTCAGGCCGCGCATGCGCTCCATGTCAGCCAGCGACAGATGCGGACGCCGGGCCAGCTCCACCAGCAGATCGTCGGAGATCACCCGTTTGCGCGGGATGTCCAGGCGCTTGGCCTCATGCTCCCGCCACGCGGCCAGTTCGCGCAGCGCGGCCAGCTGCTGGCCCTTCAGGCGGGTGACGCCCTTGACGCGCCAGAACATGTTCTGGCAGTCGTTGTCGTAGGTGGCGGGATCGCACAGCGTGGCCATCTCCTCCTGCACCCAGCCCAGGCGTCCGCTGGACTCGAGCTCCTGCAGCAGTGCCTGGTAGACGGGGCGCAGGTAGATCACGTCGTCGGCGGCGTAGATCAGCTGCTGCTTGGCCAGCGGCCGGTTCAGCCAGTCGCTGAATGATTCGAGCTTCGGCAGCGATGTCCTGGCCAGGCGCTGCACCAGGTTGCCGAAGCCGACCTGCTGGCCGTAGCCGAGCAGGGCCGCGGCGATCTGGGTGTCGAACAGCGGCAGCGGCAGGGCGCCGGCCTCGCGGATGATGATCTCCAGATCCTGTCTGGCGGCATGGAACACCTTGACCGAATGCGGCGACAGCAGCAGGTCCCATACCGGCCTCATATCCTTGATCGCCAGCGGATCGACCAGGTAGCAGCGCTCCCTGTCGGCGATCTGCAGCAGCGCGAAGTGCGGGTAATAGGTCTTTTCGCGGTGGAACTCGGTGTCCAGATACAGCACCTTGGCGTCGGCGAGTTCGGCGCAGGCCCGGTGCAGGTCTTCCTCGGAATCGAGGTATTGGAACTTCTCGGTTGGCTCCATGATCAAACGCAGACTATCAGAGATGATGGCGGATGCCAGCCTGTGTCATCGGCATGCCACATTGCCCTTACGGCGGTTCCGGCCGGCATGCCTGCGCACCCTGGTCATCGCTGCTCCGAGACACCGGGAGCGATGGAGAAGGGGATCTTTTTCTTTTCACGCATTGAGCAACGGTCGTGAACGGGCTATCTTCCCCCGCCGTCGATGAAAACCGTCTGCGGGCAGGTCGAGCGTCGCCGAACCTGCCCGGTCAAAGGATGCAAACATGGCAAGAAAGTTTAATTTCAGTGCAGGCCCGGCCATGTTGCCGACCGCCGTGATCGAACGCGCACAGCGGGAGATGCTGGACTGGAACGGCTCGGGGATGTCCGTGATGGAGATGAGCCATCGCGGCAAGGAGTACATGTCCATTGCCACCAAGGCGGAGGCCGACCTGCGCCAGGTGATGGGCATCCCCGACAGCTACAAGGTGCTGTTCCTGCAGGGCGGGGCCTCGTCCCAGTTCGCCATGATCCCGCTGAACCTGCTGGGCGACAAGAAGAGCGCCGACTACATCAATACCGGCATGTGGTCGAAGAAGGCGATCGCCGAGGCCAAGCGCTACTGCAGCGTGAACATCGCCGCGGACACCTCGGAGGGTGGCTTCACCACCGTGCCGACGCAAGGGCAACTGAAGCTGAACCCCGATGCGGCCTATGTGCACTACACGCCGAACGAGACCATCGGCGGTGTCGAGTTCGACTACATCCCGGACACCGGCGACGTGCCGCTGGTGGCCGACATGTCCTCCACCATCCTGTCGCGTCCGCTCGACGTGTCGAAGTTCGGCATGATCTACGCCGGCGCACAGAAGAACATCGGCCCGGCCGGACTGTGTATCGTCATCATCCGCGAGGACCTGCTGGGCAAGGCGGCGGCCATCACGCCGACCATGTTCAACTACACCGTCCATGCCGAGAACGAGTCGATGTACAACACGCCGGCGACCTACAGCTGGTATATTGCAGGCCTGGTCTTCGAATGGCTCGAGGAGCAGGGCGGCCTCACCGCCATGGCTGCGGTCAACAAGCGCAAGGCCGACAAGCTGTATGCCGCGATCGATGCCAGCGCTTTCTATGCCAGTCCGGTGGCGAAGAATGCCCGCTCCTGGATGAACGTGCCGTTCACGCTGGCCGATCCCGAACTGGATGCGGCTTTCCTCAAGGGCGCCTCGGAGAGGGGCCTGGTGACCCTGAAGGGCCACCGTTCCGTCGGCGGCATGCGCGCCAGCATCTACAACGCGATGCCGGAAGAGGGCGTGGATGCGCTGGTGGCGTATATGCAGGAGTTCGAAAGCGGCCTGGCATGATGGGACGAAGCGGGGGGAGTGTCTGATGGCTAAGGTGTGGATTGCCGACAAGATGAGCGAGCGTGCGGTCGAGGTGTTCCGCGCCCGCGGCATTGAGGTCGATTACCGGCCGGGGCTGTCCGACGAGGAGAAGCTGGCCATCGCCGGCGACTACGACGCCATCGCCGTGCGCTCCTCGACCAAGCTCAAGGGCGCGCTGCTGGAGGCGGCCGGCCGCGTGAAGGTGATCGGCCGCGCCGGCATCGGCGTGGACAACGTCGATGTGGAAGGCTGTTCGCGGCGCGGCATCGTCGTGATGAACACCCCCTTCGGCAACACGGTGACCACGGCGGAGCTGGCCATCGCGCACCTTCTGGCCGCGGCGCGCCAGATCCCGCAGGCCAGCGCCTCGACCAAGGCCGGCAAGTGGGAGAAGAACCGTTTCATGGGCATGGAGCTGACGGGCAAGAAGGCGGGCGTCATCGGCGCCGGCAATATCGGCGCCATCGTCTGCGACCGCCTGAAGGGCCTACACATGGCCGTCCACGTCTACGATCCGTTCATCAGCAACGAGCGCGCCGAGGCCATGGGCGTGCAGAAGGTCGACTCGGTCGAGGCCCTGGCCGAGACCGTGGACGTGCTGACCATCCATGTGCCGCTGGTGGAAGCCACGCGCAACCTGATCGATGCCGACATCCTTGCCCGCATGAAGCCGGGGGCGATCCTCGTCAATTGCGCCCGCGGCGGCATCGTCGACGAGAAGGCCCTGTACGAGGCCTGCAAGTCCGGCAGGCTGCGCGCCGCGGCCCTGGACGTGTTCGCCGAGGAGCCCGCGAAGGACAATCCGCTGTTTGAGCTGGAGAACATCAGCTGCACGCCGCATATCGGTGCCTCGACCGACGAGGCACAGGAGAACGTGGCGGTGCAGGTGGCCGAGCAGATGGCGGACTTCCTGCTGCAGGGCACGGTGCGCAATGCCGTCAACGTGCCGTCGCTGAGCGAGGAGGAGGCGCGGGTGCTGACGCCGTACCTGCTGCTGTGCCGCCGCCTGGGCCAGCTCTTGGGCCAGATCCTGAGCCCCGGCTATACGCGCGCGGCCGTGCATTTCGAGGGGCAGGCGGCGGGGCTGAACCGCAAGCCGCTGATCAATGCCGCGCTGCAGGGGCTGTTGGCCGAGAGCATGGAGGACGTCAACGCCGTCAACGCCATGGTGCTCGCCAAGGAACGCGGCATCACTGTCGAGGAATCGGCCAGCGAGCGCTCGGAGCACTTCCTCAGCCAGATCCGCGTCGAGCTCACGGGCGATGCCGGCCGCCACAGCGTCGCCGGTACCGTATTCGACGGCGTGCGCCCGCGGCTGATCAGCATCGATTCCTGCGAGGTCGAGATGGCGCCGGAGGGGCGGATGCTGTTCGTGCGCAACTACGACCGTCCCGGCGTGGTCGCTGGCATCGGCGCGGCGCTGGCCGCCGCCGACATCAACATCGGCGACTTCCGCCTGGGCCGCAATCCGGACATGGCCTCGGCCATCGCCCTGGTCACCGTCGATTCGCGGCCGCCGGCCAAGGTCATGGAGACGATGCAAAGCCTGCCGAACATCATCGACGTGCGTTATCTGGAGCTGAAGGCATGACCATGGATACGCGCCCGATCATCGGCGTCACCGAGGCCTTCGGCGAGCGGGCGAAGGCGTTGCGCCGGCTGCAGCGCCGGCTGCTTGACCTGTTCGCCGAGGCCGGTTTCGAGGAGGTGATCCCGCCGCTGGTCGAGCGTCCGGCGACGCTGAATTCCGGCGCCGGCATGTATCTGGGCGACGAGATGATCGTGTTCTCCGATCCGGCGGGCGCCGGCGTGCTGGCCATCCGCCCGGACATGACGCCGCAGATCGCGCGCATCGCCGCCACGCGCCTGATGCACGAGAAGGTGCTGAGGCTGTGTTATTCCGGCATGGTGATGACGGCCCGCCCCGACAGCGGCACCGGCGCGCGCCAGCAGTGGCAGACGGGGCTCGAGCTGATGGGCGAGGCAGGGGTCGACGCCGATGTGGAGGTGATCCACCTGGCGGCGATGGCCATGCGCGTGGCCGGGTTCGCGCGGCCGGTGATCCAGATCGGGCACATGGGGCTGATCCGCGGCCTGCTGGCCGGCAGCAGCCTGCCCCTGGATGCCTGGGCCAGGCTGTTGGCGCGGCGTTCGCCGGAGGACATCGGCCGGCAGCTGGCCGGCGACAGGCTGCCGGATGCGCACGGCAAGGCCTTGCTGGCCATGGCATCGGGTGAATGCGGGGAGGACTGGTTGCGCGATTCCGCACGTTCCCTGGGCGGCGAGGTGGCCGTGGCCATCGATGCGCTGCTGCACCTGGCCGAGGCGGTGCGCGCCCGCCTGCACGAGGAGCTGGAGATCCGCGTCGACGCGGGGCTGGTGCCGCACTTCCTGTATCACAGCGGCATCGTCTTCTCCGGCTACGCCGCCGGGGCCCCGAGGGCCCTGATCGACGGCGGGCGGTACGATGATATGATGAAGGCGCACGGCCGCGATATGCCCGCGACCGGATTCTCATGCGATCTGTGGCGCTGGCTGGATGCCGGCGCGCTTCAGGAATAGGGGACCAATATGGCCAATATCGTGGCAATCGGTATCCAGTGGGGTGACGAGGGCAAGGGCAAGATCGTCGATCTGCTGGCGCCGCAGATGGATGTCGTCGCCCGCTTCCAGGGCGGCCCGAACGCCGGCCACACGCTGGTGATCGGCGGCAGGAAAACCGTGCTGCACCACATTCCGTCCGGCATCCTGCACGCCAACGTGCTGAGCCTGATCGGCAACGGCACGGTCGTGGACCCGTACGAACTGGTCAACGAGATGGATACGCTGCTCGATGCCGGCGTGCCGGTGAACGAGCGCCTGCTGATCTCCGACCGATGCCAGCTGATCCTGCCCTACCACCGGGCGCTGGATGCGGCCCGCGAGGCGGCGGCCAGGGGCAAGTCCAAGATCGGCACCACCGGGCGCGGCATCGGCCCCGCCTACGAGGACAAGGTGGCCCGGCGCGGCATCCGCCTGATCGACGTGATCTCGCCGGACCTGGACCAGCGCATCCAGGAAAACCTGCACTACACGAATTTCCTGCTCACCGAGCTTCTCGGGGCGGTCGCCGTGTCGCACGAGGATGTCGATGCCAGCCTGAAGCTGGCGCGCGATCGCCTGCTGCCGTTGGCCGCCGATGTGCCGCTGATCCTGGACCAGAAGGCGCGCCAGGGCGCGCGCATCCTGTTCGAGGGGGCGCAGGGATCGATGCTGGACGTCGATCACGGCACCTACCCGTACGTGACCTCCTCGAACACCCTGTCCGGCGCCGCCCTGGCGGGGCTCGGCGTCGGTCCGAACCGGGTCGATGAGGTGCTGGGGATCGCCAAGGCCTACACGACGCGTGTCGGGGCCGGGCCGTTCCCGACTGAGCTGTACAAC
>DATLWN010000183.1:0-2477 GCA_035576305.1 Mariprofundaceae bacterium | reverse complement strand
CGGCACGACGGCGCTCAGGGCGCTGGAGGCGGCGGGCGCCGGCGGTGAGGTGGCGGCCGGAGCCGGCCGGACAAACATATTCATTTATCCCGGTTACAGGTTTAGGGTGGTGGATGCCCTGCTGACCAACTTTCACCTGCCGCGCTCCACGCTGTTGATGCTGGTGGCGGCCATGGTCGGCCGGAAGCGCCTGCTTGCGGCCTATGCGCACGCGACGGCGGCGGGGTACCGCTTCTATTCGTACGGCGATGCGATGCTGGTTTCGGGACGGGGAACGGAGGGGATCGGATGAGGCTGATGCTGGTGCAGATGGCATCGCGTGTCGGCGACTTGGAGGGAAACAGGGAACGCATCATGGCATCGCTGGCGCGCGCCGAGGCGGCCGGCTGCGATCTGGTGGTGTTCCCGGAGTTGGCCGTGACCGGCTACCCGCCCGAGGATCTGCTGCTGCGGCCGGCCTTCATGGATGCCGTGGAGCGGGAGGTTTCCCGCATCATCGGGGAGACCGGCAGGGTGGCGGCCGTGTTCGGGTTCCCCCGCCGGATGGACGGAAGCCTGCGCAACAGCGCCGTGCTGGCCGCGGACGGCGATATCCTCGGCATCTACGACAAGCGGGCCCTGCCGAACTACGGCGTATTCGACGAGCGGCGCTATTTCGAGCCCGGCGCCAATGATGCGGATGTGTTCCCCTGCCGGGGCTGGCACATCGGCATCGGCATCTGCGAGGACATCTGGCACGACGATCTGGCCCGGAGAAGCACGGCCTTCGACTGCGATGTGCGCGTCAACCTCAACGCCTCGCCGTTCCATGTCGGCAAGCAGGACGAGCGCGAGGCGCTGATCCGCCGCCGCGCCGCCGAGTTCGGCGTGCCGCTGGCCTATGTCAACCCGGTCGGCGGCCAGGACGAGGTGGTGTTCGACGGCGGTTCGCACGTGATGGACCCGTCCGGCGTGCTGCTCGGCCGCTCGCCGCTGTTTGCGGAGGCGGAGCTGATCGTCGATCTGGACAAGCCGGGGCAGGCGGAGGTGGCGCCGATCCCGGCCAGGATGGAGCAGGTCTACGACGCCCTGGTGCTCGGCATCCGCGATTACGTGCTCAGAAACGGCTGCCGCCAGGTGCTGCTCGGCCTGTCCGGCGGCATCGACTCGGCGGTGACGGCGGTGCTGGCGGTCGATGCGCTCGGGGCGGAAAACGTGCTCGGCGTGCTGATGCCGTCGCGCTATTCGAGCGATCACAGCATCCGCGATGCCCATGACCTGGCCACCAACCTCGGCATCGACACGGTGACGCTGCCGATCGAGTCGCCGGTGGGGGCGACCGAAGAATTGCTGGCACCGGTGTTCGCGGCATGGGGCAAGGACAAGCCCGATGCGACGGAGGAGAACATCCAGGCCCGCATCCGCGGGTTATTGCAGATGGCCATCAGCAACAAGACCGGGCGCATGCTCCTGACCACCGGCAACAAGTCGGAGATGGCGGTCGGCTATGCCACGCTGTACGGCGACATGGCCGGTGGCTTCGCGGTGCTCAAGGACGTGTACAAGACCGAGGTGTACGAGCTGGCGGCATGGCTCAATCACCGGCAGCAACGCATCCCGCAGAGCTCGATCACCAAGGAGCCGTCGGCGGAATTGCGCAAGGATCAGAGGGACACGGACTCGTTGCCGCCCTATCCGGTGCTCGACGCCATCCTCGCCGCCACCATCGAGGGCCGGCAGAGCGTGGAGCAGATCGCGGCCCGTGGCTTCCCCGTCGAGGAGGTTCGGCGTATTGTGCGCATGGTGCATGCGGCCGAATACAAGCGAAGACAGGCGCCGCCGGGCGTGAAGATCACGCCGCGCGCCTTCGGCCGGGATCGGCGTTATCCGATCACGCACGCCTTTCGCGAATAGGGGGAAGACATGAAGAAGATCGAAGCGGTCATCAAGCCGTTCAAGCTGGACGACGTGAAGGATGCGCTGGAAGAGGTCGGCGTGCATGGCATGACCGTGATCGAGGTCAAGGGTTACGGGCGCCAGAAGGGTCACACCGAGCTGTACCGCGGCGCCGAGTATGTCGTCGATTTCCTGCCCAAGGTGAAGATCGAGGTGGTCGTGGCTTCCGAGAATGCCGAGGCGGTGATCGAGGCGATCCGCCGTGTGGCGGCCACCGGCAAGGTCGGCGACGGCAAGATCTTCGTGTTGCCGGTCGAGCACGTGGTGCGCATCCGCACCGGCGAGACCGACAGGGATGCCATCTAGGGACTGCAGACCCCGGTCGCTTGCGTGGGGGGTATGTCCGTGACACCATCGTGCCGTCAAATATTCCGGGCCAGGGCCTGAGTTCAGCGAGGAGATGAAACCGTGGATAAAGATGTGAAGAAAGTATTTGAGATGATTGAGGAGCATGAGGTTGAGTTTTTGGACCTTCGGTTTACGGACACGCGCGGGAAGTGGCAGCACGTGTCGTTTCCGATTGGACAGCTGACGGAGTCGAA
>DATLWN010000182.1:0-13242 GCA_035576305.1 Mariprofundaceae bacterium | reverse complement strand
ACCAGCGTGCCGCCGACCATCGCCATCAGCGAGTTGACCGCGACCAGGCCTGATATGCCCGTGAAGGACTGAGCGCTCATGACGTTGAACCCGAACCAGCCGACGCAGAGGATCCACGAGCCGAGGGCCAGAAAGGGGATGCTGGAAGGGAAGATGGCATTGAGCTGGCCCATGGGTCCGTAGCGTCCCTTGCGCGCGCCCAGCATGCTCACGGCGCCGAGCGCCAGGAATCCGCCCATGGCATGGACCACCACCGAGCCCGCAAAATCATGGAACGGTGCGCCGAAGCGGCCCTGCAGCCAGTGCTGGAAACCGAAATTCCCGTTCCATGCCAGGCCCTCGTAGAACGGATAGATCAGGCCGACCAGGATGCTGGTGGCCAGCACATTCGGCCAGAAGCGGATGCGCTCGGTCACCCCGCCGGAGATGATTGCCGGCACGGCCGCGGCGAAGGTCAGCAGGAAGAAGAAATGCACCATCTCATAGCCGTTGCTGCCGCCCTTGAGCACATTGAGCTGTGAAACCGGTTTGAAGAAGTCCACGCCATAGGCGATGGCAAACCCGATGAAAAAGTAGGCCACGGTGGCAAAGCCGAAATCCGTCAGCACCCTGACCAGGGCGTTGACCTGGTTTTTGCGGCGCACCGTGCCCGCCTCCAGAAACGCGAACCCGGCGTGCATGGCCAGCACCATGGCCGCCCCCATGGTCAAAAAAAACACGTCTGAACTCGATGAGTTCATGATCCCTCCCCGCTTGTCCTGATTCCCTTAGGTCAATGCATCCCCGTTTTTCCGGATGGGTGCGGCCGCATGACACGACCGCCTCACCCGTCCCGCTGCCGACTCGGACAGCAGGGGCGCGCCATCGTACAGCCTGGCCGGGGTTTCATCCAGCCAGGCCGTAATCATGTGCGTCTCAGGAGAACCAGCGCAGGAAGGCGGCAGCGGCCAGGGCGGTGCAGCCGAGCACCAGCGATCCCACCCAGACCACCATGGAATTGCGGAACCATCCCCGCGGGCTGAGCTGATGGTAAAGCGCCGCGATCAGGAAGCCGCCCGAGGCGCAGCCGATCTTGACGGACAGCGCATTCACCGCCACCCCGTGGATATCCGGCAGATGCCCATAGAAATAGAAGCTCGTCGCACCGAAGGCGGCCCCGCCTGCGGCCTGCACCGCCCAGGCTACGGCCAGCCACATGGCGACCCGGCGCTGCACCGGCAACTCACGGCGCAGCCATCCGATGCCGTAGACGGAGATGCCGATCACGACGACGGCCCCGAAATTATGGACGACCTGGATCAGCGCATAGATCAGGTTCTGCAGGGTGGCGGAACTCACGACAGCATGACGTCACTTCACGGTAAACTTCACCGTGTCCTGCACGCCGGTCAGGTCATGGCTGGCCGTCGCCTCCTTGACCGCCACCTCATGCATGCCCGATGACAGGTCGGGCAGGGTCAGGCTGCACGGACAGCCGCTGACGTCGCGATCGATGATCGGCGACTGGTCGTCGACATAGACATGCAGGTGATTGCCATCAGGGCTCAGGTGCACGTCGTAGCTCAGCTTGATGCCGGAGCCGCTGTCGAGCACGGCGCCGTCCTTCGGCGCCAGGATGGTCACGGAACCGGCCGCCATGGCCGGAACGGATGCAAATGCCAGGAATACGACGGGGACTGCGAACAGGCAGGCTTTCAGTTGTTTCATCTTACCCTCCTTTCGGGAAGCAGCGGTCCCAGGACCGCGGTATGGGAGGAAACCGAGGGTATAGATGCCGCCGCAGCCGTTGTCAAATCAGGCCAATCCCGCCGTCCCGGACCCAAAAACGGGTTACAGGCGCCCCATCCGCGGCAGCTTGCCGACCAGCGGGCGTACATAATCCAGCCAGGCCTTGGTCACGTCGTTGCCGGCGGCATTGATGAACGCGTCCTTCATATGCGTGGCCTCGCGCGCCACCGAATACAGCGGCGTGATGAAGCAGGCGCTCTCGTAGGGATTGCTCTTCAGCCGGCGGATGGCCACCGAGCCGTTGTCGCCGTTCTTGACGGCATGCTTGACCGCGAACTTGCCGACCATGCGCGCCTCCTCGGCATCCACCTCGGAAACGATGGTCGGGAAGCTGCGCTGCAGGTAGCCGAAGGTGTCGGCACGCACGCGCACCTTCTGGCCCGCGAAGGCATCCTTGACCAGCGCCGCCAGCGCATCGCCGAGCGCGCCGGTGCCGGACAGCTGCACGTTGCCGTGCGAATCCTTCTCGCCGGTGGTGGCGATGGGGTTGCCATCGGCATCGGCCACGCCCTCGGACACCGCGATCACGCAGCGGCCGAGCCGTTCGTAGACCCTTTTCACGTCCGCCTTGAAGCGCTCGCGGTCGAACGGACGCTCGGGCAGGTAGATCAGGTGAGGCCCATCGTCGTCGGCCTGCCTGGCCAGGGCCGAGGCGGCGGTCAGGAAACCGGCATGGCGGCCCATCACCACATTGACCTTGACGCCGGCCAGGGCCCGGTTGTCGCGATCGTCGCCCATGAAGGCCAGCGCCACGAAGCGCGCCGCCGACGCGAAGCCCGGACAGTGATCGGTCACCTTCAGGTCGTTGTCGATGGTCTTCGGGATATGCACGGTGCAGAAATCGTAATGCGCGGCCTTGGCCATCTCGGCGATGATGTTGGCGGTCTCGGCCGAGTCGTTGCCGCCGATATAGAAGAAATAGCGCACATCATGCTTGCGGAACACCTCGAACACCTTCTCGCACTCGGCCTTGCCGGGCTTCAGGCGCACCGAGCCCAGGGCGGCGGCCGGGGTATGGGCCACGCGCTCCAACTCCCCCTTGGACTGCGTGGTCAGATCGATGAAATCCTCGCTCATGATGCCGGCGATGCCGTGGCGCGCACCGAGGATGCCGGTGATCTCCGGCCTCTTCCGCGCAGCCAGCACCGCGCCGACAAGTGACTGGTTAATCACGACCGTCGGTCCGCCCGACTGCCCGATGATCATCTTCCCTTTGAGCACGGGATGCCTCCTCTGTAGGTTTTGCGAAATCGTGCCCTAGCCTAGCACGCATCCGGAACGAAAGGGGGAATATCTTGCACCCTGGGACCAGGCACCGCGAGGCGGTCATCGACGTGTTGCGTGAAGCGGGCGGGCGCATCCTGCTTCCCGCCTTCAGCGAACAGGCTGCGACGGCCGCGACCAAGCCCGATGGCTCGGTGGTCACCGAAACCGACCTGCTCTGCCAGGCCTTCATCCGGGAGCGTCTGCATGCGCTGGATCCGGAAATCCGTTTTCTCGGCGAGGAGATGACGGAATCCGAACAGCGGGCATGCCTGCAGCAGGGCGGCCTGTTCTGGTGCGTCGATCCGCTGGACGGCACCAGCAATTTCACGGCGTCCTTCCCCTGCTTCGCCTCGACCGTGGCCCTGATCGAGCACGGGCGGCCCGTTCTGGCCTGCACCCATGACCCGGTGCGCGACGAGACCTTCGATGCCATCGAGGGCGGCGGCGCCCGGCTCAACGGAACCGTCATCCGCGCCTCGGCGACGCACGCGATCCGCCAGAGCATCGGCTTCATCGATTTCAAGCGCCTGCCCGCGGCGCTTGCGGGACGGCTTGCCGGCGACAGGCACTACCGCAGCCAGCGCAACATCGGCAGCTGCGCCCTGGAATGGGCCTGGCTGGCGGCCGGGCGTGGCCAGTTCATCATCCACGGCGGCGAAAAGCTCTGGGACTACGCAGCCGGCTGCCTGCTCGTCGAGGAGGCCGGCGGCATCGTCAGCGACTTCGAGGGCCGCCATCCCTTCGCGGCCAGCCGGCTGACCTCGTCCATCGTGGCCGGCGCCAACCCAAAGGTCCATGCCGCGCTGCTTGCCATGCTGGGCAACGACTAAACACACAAACTTTCCGGTTACTATAGGCTCGCTTTTCAACCTGCCATCCGTTAATATACGCGGCCCCACAGGGAGCCAGTTCGGGGGAACAGTTCAGGGGAGAGTTTACATGGCCAGTGTTGCTGATCTGAAGATTGACCTCGTCGAAGTCTGCGAGGCTGCAGCCCGCGCGTGCGCGCCGTTCGTCGGCTCGGGCAAGAAGGACGAGGGCGATGGCCTGGCCGTGGACGCCATGCGCGAACGCATCAACCATGTGCACATGCGGGGCACCATCGTCATCGGCGAGGGCGCCAAGGACGAGGCACCGGCGCTGTATGACGGCGAGGCCGTCGGCACCGGCGCAGGCATCGCCGTGGACATCGCCGTCGACCCGATCGAGGGCACCAACCTGTTCGCCAAGGACATGCCCGGCTCCATCTGCACCCTGGCCGCCGCCCCCGAGGGGGCAATGTACCGCCCGGGCTCCTGCTTCTATATGGACAAGCAGGTCTATCCCAAGGCCGCCCGCGGCAAGATCGACGCCGAGGCGCCGACCGCCGAGCGCCTGCAGCAGCTGGCCCGCGCCCTGGGCAAGGATATCCGCGACATCAAGGTGTTCGTGCTGGACAAGCCACGCCACAAGGACCTGCTGCAGGAGGTCTACGCTTGCGGCGCCAAGGTGCGCCTGGCCAGCGACGGCGACGTCAACGGCGCGATCCAGGCCATCCTGAACATGGGATGCGACGCCCTGTTCGGCATCGGAGGCACGCCCGAGGGCATCGTCACCGCCTGCGCCGCCCGTGCCATGGGTGCCGAGATGTTCGGCCGCATGGCGCCGCAGAAGGATTTCGAGATCGAGGCCTGCAAGAAGGAAGGCATCGACACGACGCGCGTGCTGACCCGCGACGAGCTGGTCACCAGCGATGACGTGCTGTTCATCGCCACCGGCCTGACCAGCGGCGCCTATGTCCAGCACGTCAAGGTCGGCAGCGACGCCAACGGCAAGTTCATGACCACCGACACCGTCGTGCTCGACGGTGGCGTGGCCAATATCCGCCGCGTCCAGACCACGGTTCACGTCTAATAAACTTGATATTGAAGGGGTATTGATCGATGACCAAGAACAATCGCAGATATCTGGCCAACGCCATCCGCGCCCTGTCGATGGATGCGGTCCAGAAGGCCAACTCGGGCCATCCGGGCGCCCCGATGGGCATGGCCGATATCGCCGAAGTGCTGTGGAACGATTACATGAAGCACAATCCGGCCAACCCGAAATGGGCCGACCGCGACCGCTTCGTGCTGTCCAACGGCCATGGTTCGATGCTGATCTATTCGCTGCTGCACCTGACCGGTTACGACCTGCCGATGAGCGAGCTGAAGAACTTCCGCCAGTTGCACTCGAAGACCCCCGGACACCCGGAATACGGCTACGCCCCGGGTATCGAGACCACGACCGGCCCGCTGGGCCAGGGCATCACCAACGCCGTGGGCATGGCCATCGCCGAGCAGATGCTGGCCGGCCGCTTCAACAAGCCCGGGCACACCATCGTCGATCACCACACCTACGTGTTCCTCGGCGACGGCTGCATGATGGAGGGCATCTCGCACGAGGCCTGCTCGCTGGCCGGCACGCTGGGCCTGGGCAAGCTGATCTGCTTCTATGATGACAACGGCATCTCCATCGACGGCCATGTCGAGGGCTGGTTCACCGACGACACGCCGAAGCGCTTCGAGGCCTACGGCTGGCAGGTGATCCCGAACGTCGACGGCCACGATGCCGAGGAACTGATCCAGGCCATCGAGACCGCCCGCGCCGAGAAGAACCGGCCGACGCTGATCTGCTGCAAGACCATCATCGGCTATGGTTCGCCGAACAAGGCCGGCAGCCACGACTGCCACGGCGCCGCCCTGGGCGACGAGGAGGTGGCCCTGGTGCGCAAGGAACTGGGCTGGGACGCCGCCCCGTTCGAGATCCCGACCGATGTGTACAAGGGCTGGGATGCCAAGGCCAAGGGCAAGGCGGCCGAATCCGACTGGGCTGCCGCCTTCGCGGCCTACCGCGCCGCCCATCCGGAGCTGGCCGCGGAGTTCGAGCGCCGCATGAACGGCGAGCTGCCGGACAACTGGGATGCCACCATCGACGGCTGGATCAACCAGCTGCGCGCCGACAAGCCGAACTGGGCCACCCGCGTGGCCTCCGGCAAGACCATCGGCGCCATCGCCAAGGCGCTGCCGGAGCTGGTCGGCGGCTCCGCGGACCTGGCCCCGTCGAACAACACCAAATGGCCGGAGGCCGTGGCCTTCTCCAAGAGCGAGCGCGCCGGCAACTACATGCACTGGGGTGTGCGCGAGTTCGGCATGTCCGCCGCCATCAACGGCATGGCCCTGCACGGCGGCGTGATCCCGTTCGGCGGCACCTTCCTGATGTTCTCCGAGTACGCCCGCAATGCCCTGCGCATGGCCGCATTGATGAAGGTGAAGTCGATCTTCGTCTACACCCACGACTCGATCGGCCTGGGCGAGGACGGCCCGACCCATCAGCCGGTCGAGCAGACCGCCACGCTGCGCCTGATCCCGAACATGCGCACCTGGCGCCCGTGCGATGCGGTGGAATCCGCCGTGGCCTGGCGTCAGGCCGTGGAGCGCAAGGACGGGCCGAGCTGCCTGATCTTCTCCCGCCAGAACCTGGCCTGCCAGGACTACACCGATCAGCAGGTCGCCGACATCGCCCGCGGCGGCTACGTGCTGTCCGACTGCGCCGGCACGCCGGATGCGATCATCATCGCCACCGGCTCCGAGGTGCAGCTGGCCATGGATGCCCAGAAGGAACTGGCCAACAAGGGCAAGAAGGTGCGCGTGGTTTCCATGCCGTCACCGGACACCTTCGATTTGCAGGATGCAGCCTACAAGCAGAGCGTGCTGCCTTCCTCCGTCGCCAAGCGTGTGGCGGTCGAGGCCGGCGTCACCTCCTGCTGGCACAAGTACGTCGGCCTGAACGGCAAGGTCATCGGCCTGGACCGTTTCGGTGAATCCGCCCCGGCCGGCGCCTTGTTCAAGGAATTCGGCTTCACGGTCGGGAACGTCGTGTCTGCCGTCGATTCCCTTTAAGCCTTATTTCTATTTCAATATCGATCGCAGAAGGAGACTGACATGACTATCAAGATTGGCATCAACGGCTTCGGCCGCATCGGGCGCATGGTATTCCGTGCCGTGGCGAAGGATTTCCCGGACATGGAGATCGTCGGCATCAACGACCTGCTCGAGCCGGACTACCTGGCCTACATGCTGAAGTACGATTCCGTGCACGGCCGCTTTGCTGGCGATGTGTCCGTGGACGGCAACACGCTGATCGTCAATGGCAAGCGCATCCGCCTGACCGCCGAGCGCGACCCGGCCAATCTGAAGTGGAATGAGGTCGGGGCCGAGATCGTCATCGAATCGACCGGCCTGTTCCTGACCGAGGAGACCTGCCAGAAGCACATCACGGCCGGCGCCAAGAAGGTCGTGCAGTCCGCACCGTCCAAGGATGCCACGCCGATGTTCGTCTACGGCGTCAACCATGACACCTACGCCGGCCAGGCCATCGTGTCCGCCGCCTCCTGCACCACCAACTGCCTGGCGCCGGTGGCCAAGGTGCTGAACGACAGCTTCGGCATCAAGCGCGGCCTGATGAGCACCGTGCACGCAGCCACCGCCACGCAGAAGACCGTGGACGGCCCGTCGATGAAGGACTGGCGCGGCGGCCGCGGCATCCTGGAGAACATCATCCCCTCCTCCACCGGTGCGGCCAAGGCCGTGGGCAAGGTCATCCCCGAGCTGAACAAGAAGCTGACCGGCATGGCCTTCCGCGTGCCGACCTCCGACGTGTCCGTGGTCGACCTGACCGTGGAGCTGAACAAGGAGGCCTCGTACGAGGACATCTGCAAGGCCATGAAGGCGGCCTCCCAGGGCGCGCTGAAGGGCGTGCTCGACTACACCGAGGACAAGGTCGTCTCCACCGACTTCCGCGGCTGCTCCGCACCGTCGGTGTTCGATGCCGGTGCCGGCATCGCCCTGGACCCGACCTTCGTCAAGGTCGTGGCCTGGTACGACAACGAGTACGGCTATACCTGCAACATGATGCGCGTGGTGCGCCACGTAGCCAAGTAAGCGGGCGTGTGGGGGCGGGTTATCCCGCCCCCACGCTTGTCCCTGTCCGTTTGCCAGCCAAGCCGACAACGACAAGCGTTTTGCCATCCCTGCTCTCACTGGACACAGCCAAGGATATGCCGGCGATGGCCACACTCGACATGCAAGGGGGATAACCATGTCCATCATCAAAATGACCGACCTCAACCTGAAGGGTAAGCGCGTGTTCATCCGCGCCGACCTGAACGTACCCGTCAAGGACGGGAAAGTGACGTCCGATGCGCGCATCACCGCATCCATGCCGACCATCGAATTCGCGCTGAATGCCGGGGCCCGCGTCATGGTCACCTCGCATCTGGGCCGCCCGGAGGAAGGCGTGTGGAGCGCGGAGAACTCGCTGAAGCCCGTGGCCGATGTGCTGTCCGCCAAGCTCGGCAAGCCGGTGCGCCTGATCAAGGACTGGGTCGACGGCGGCTTCGACATCGCCGAGGGCGAGCTGGTGCTGCTGGAGAACTGCCGCTTCAACAAGGGCGAGAAGAAGAACGTCGAAGAGGTCGCCCGCAAGTACGCGGCGCTGTGCGACGTGTTCGTCATGGACGCCTTCGGCACCGCCCACCGCGCCCAGGCCTCCACCTACGGCATCGCCCAGTATGCGCCGGTCGCCTGCTCCGGCATGCTGGTGACCGAGGAGCTGGACGCGCTGACCAAGGCGCTGGCGAGCCCGGCCCGGCCGATGGTGGCCATCGTCGGCGGCTCCAAGGTCTCGACGAAGCTGACCGTGCTCGAGGCGCTGTCCGAGAAGTGCGACCAGCTGGTGGTCGGCGGCGGCATCGCCAACACCTTCCTGAAGGCCGCGGGGCATCCCATCGGCAAGAGCCTGTGCGAGGACGACCTGGTGCCGACCGCCAAGGCCCTGATGCAGAAGATGAGCGCCCGCGGCGCCACCATCCCCATCGCCGTGGACGTGGTGACCGGCAAGAAGTTCGATGCCAATGAGCCCGCGGTGCTGAAGGCCGCCGATGCCGTGGCCGACGACGACATGATCTTCGACATCGGCCCGAAGAGCGCGGCGGAGCTCGCCGACATCATCATGAAGGCCGGCACCGTGGTGTGGAACGGCCCGGTCGGCGTGTTCGAGTTCGACCAGTTCGGCGCAGGCACGAAGACGATCGCCGACGCCATCGCCAAGACCAGCGCCTTCACGCTGGCCGGCGGCGGCGATACCATCGCCGCGATCCAGAAGTACGACATCTACGACAAGGTTTCCTATATCTCGACCGCCGGCGGCGCCTTCCTCGAGTTCCTCGAGGGCAAGAAGCTGCCGGCCGTCGCCATCCTTGAGGAGCGAGCCGCCAAGTGACCCATATCCGCAGAACCAAAATCGTCGCCACGCTGGGCCCAGCCTCGGAAAGCCCCGAGATCCTGGACAGGCTGATCGCGGCGGGCGTCAACGTCGTCCGCCTGAACTTCTCCCACGGCTCGGCCGAGGATCACATCAAGCGCGCCGAGCTTGTGCGCGCCACCGCGAAGAAGCACGGTGTCGTCGTCGGTATCCTGGCCGACATGCAGGGGCCGAAGATCCGCATCGGCAAGTTCAGGACCGGCAAGACCATGCTCAAACCCGGCCAGAAGTTCATCATCGATGCGGCGCTTCCCCTGGATGCCGGTGACGACGACCGCGTCGGGCTGACCTACAAGGAGCTCGTCGACGATGTCGAGCCGGGATCGCGCCTGCTGCTCAACGACGGCCTGATCGTCATGGACGTCGATGCGATCCTGGGCCAGGAGATCCACTGCACCGTCGTCGTCGGCGGCGAGCTGTCCAACAACAAGGGCATCAACCGCGCCGGCGGCGGCCTGTCGGCCAGGGCCCTGACCGACAAGGACAAGCAGGACATCAAGACGGCCGTGCAACTGGCGGCCGACTACATCGCCATCTCCTTCCCGCGCGACGGCGCCGATATCGACGAGGCCCGGCGCCTGATCCACGAGGCCGGCGGCCATGCCGGCATCGTCGCCAAGATCGAGCGTGCCGAGGCGATCGAGAACCTCGAGGACATCATGGGCGCCTCCGATGTGGTGATGGTCGCCCGCGGCGATCTGGGCGTGGAGATCGGCGATGCCGCCGTACCGCCGGTGCAGAAGCGCATCATGCGCCTGGCCCCCAAATACAACTGCCCGGTCATCGTCGCCACGCAGATGATGGAATCGATGATCAACAACCCGATCCCGACCCGCGCCGAGGTCAACGACGTGGCCAATGCCGTGCTGGACGGTGCCGATGCGGTGATGCTCTCGGGCGAGTCGGCCGCCGGCAAATACCCGGTCGAGGCCGTGATGGCCATGCATCGCACCTGCATCGAGACCGAGCGCCAGAACGTGCTGCCGTCGGCGGCCACGCGCGAGCAGGCCCCGCCCCGCTCCGTGGACGAGTGCATCGCCCGCATGGCCATGGAAACGGCCAACACGATGCAGATCAAGGCCATCGCGGCCTTCACGCAGAGCGGCAATACCACGCTGTACATGTCCCGCTCGATGAGCTCGGTGCCGATCTACGCCCTGACCCCGGAGAAGGACACGCTCGGACGCGTGGCGCTGTACCGCGACGTCATCCCGAAGACCCTGCCGGGCAATTACACCGAGGCCACCGACGCCCCGCGTGCCACGATCGAGGTGCTGGACATGATGCTCAAGGACGGTCTGGTCAGCAAAGGCGACATGGTGGTGATGACGATGGGCACGCCGATGGGCCAGGCCGGGTCTACAAATACCATGAAATTGGTAAGGGTGGATTAGGCCGCCGACGAATTGCTTTTGGGTCCGCAGGCGGACTAGTATGGATTTCTGATTCTGCGAGGAGGAGACAATGGCACTTATCTCGATGCGACAGCTGCTCGATCATGCCGCCGAGCACAACTACGGCATGCCGGCATTCAATGTCAACAACATGGAACAGGTACATGCGATCATGCAGGCCGCCGACGAAACCGATTCGCCGGTGATCATGCAGGGTTCCGCCGGCGCCCGTTCCTACGCGGGCGAGCCCTTCCTGCGCCACCTGATCATCGCGGCGCTGGAGATGTACCCGCATATCCCGATCGTCATGCACCAGGACCACGGTTCGGAGCCTGCGGTGTGCATGCGCTCCATCCAGTCCGGCTTTTCCTCGGTGATGATGGACGGCTCGCTGATGCCGGACATGAAGACCCCCTCCACCTACGAGTACAACGTCGAGACGACGCGCAAGGTGGTCGAGATGGCCCATGCCGGCGGCGTCTCCGTCGAGGGCGAGCTGGGCTGCCTGGGCTCGCTGGAGACCGGCATGATGGGCGAGGAGGACGGCCACGGCGCCGAGGGCAAGCTGGACCACTCCGCGCTGCTGACCGATCCCGACGAGGCCATGGACTTCGTGTCGAAGACCAACGTCGATGCTCTGGCCATCGCCATCGGCACCAGCCACGGCGCCTACAAGTTCACGCGGCCGCCGACGGGCGACATCCTGTCCATCGACACCGTCAAGAAGATCCACGCCAAGCTGCCGAACACGCATCTGGTGATGCACGGCTCCTCCTCGGTGCCGCAGGACTGGCTGGAGATCATCAACAGCTACGGCGGCGACATGGGCCAGACCTACGGCGTGCCGGTGGAGGAGATCGTCGAGGGCATCAAGCACGGCGTGCGCAAGGTGAACATCGACACCGACCTGCGCATGGCCTCGACCGGTGCCATCCGCAAGCACCTGGCCGAGAACAAGTCGAATTTCGATCCGCGCAAGTTCCTGAAGGAATCGACGAAGGCCATGAAGGGCATCTGCAAGGCCCGCTACGAGGCCTTCGGCAGCGCCGGCAACGCCTCGAAGATCAAGGCGGCATCGCTGGAGAAGATGATCTCCTACTACAAGTAGGCGATCCATGTGACTGTGGAGAAGCGGGCCTGCGGGCCCGCTTTTTTATTGGGCCTTGAGCGGCGCCACCGCGATCAGATGGTCCTCGACGAGCCGGCCGCCGATCAGATGCTCCTGGATGATGCGCTCGATGACCTCGGGCGTGCAGGAGTGGTACCAGGCGCCCTCCGGATAGACGACGGCGATGGGCCCTTCCCTGCAGATCTGCAGGCAGTTGGCCTTGGTGCGGTAGATGCCGCCCTTCCCCGCCAACCCCAACTCGGCCAGGCGGCGCTTCAGGTATTCCCACGAGGCGAGCCCCGCCTCGCGGTCGCAGCACTTGGGCTTGGTCTGGTCGGAGCACAGCAGGATATGGCGCTGCAGATGACCAATACCCATTTTGGCCACGATCTCCGGCAGCTTCTCGTCCATCAACCTCCCCTTCTAGGCGCTCACTGGGTGAATATCTTCGAATCGCATTCGTCCTTCCAGATGCAGGCCTCTTTCCATTCCGGCTTGCACCAGTTGGTGCCGTAGCACGGCGAGTGCCCCTCCTTGATCTGGATGGCACGGATCAGCTCGGCTCGCTCCATCGCCTCGGCGCCCTCGATGCCGAGCAGCTTGGCCTTGGCGATGATTTCATGGAGTGGAATCATGTGTCCTCCATGGATTTGGGCGCTTCCCCGCCGCATATCCGGCGAATGTGCAGAACTTCACTATAGATGAATTCGCGCCGGCGGGACAGGGTGTGCCGCCGGGCATTGCGCGCGGCCGCGGATGGGCCTTACATTCCGGCGTGGTCCCCCTTACAGGAGGCATGCCATGCGCACAGAGAAACTCGCGCTTTACGTCGATGCCGCGTTCGTCAGCCCCTACGCCATGTCGGCCCATGTGGCCCTGAGCGAGAAGGGATTGGCGTTCGCGCTCGAGACCGTCGATCTTAAGGCCAGGGCCCAGCTGCAACCGGCCTACCGGGCGCTCTCGCTAACCGCCCGCGTGCCGGCGCTGGTGCACGGGGACTTCCACCTGTCCGAGTCCTCGGCCATCGCCGAATACCTCGAGGAGGCATTCCCGTTCCCCGGCCACCCGCGCCTGTACCCGGCCGATGTCCGGGACCGCGCCCGCGCCCGGCAGGTGCAGGCCTGGCTGCGCAGCGATCTGACGCCGATCCGCGAGGAGCGCCCGACCACCGTCGTCTTTTCCGCACCGGTGGCCACCCCCCTGTCGGAGAAGGCGCACGCGGCGGCCGACAAGCTGTTCACCGCCGCCGAGGCGCTGCTCGGCGGGCGCAGCGACCACCTGTTCGGCCAGTGGTGCATCGCCGATACGGACCTGGCCCTGATGCTGAACCGGCTCGTGCGCAAC